>CAVSGB010000045.1:0-6099 GCA_963726845.1 uncultured Bacteroidota bacterium
AATGAAGGCTGTTTCTTTCATAAAATTTAAAAGAGAATTTACTTTTGATAAAATTAGAAATAAAACTATATTTTACTATAACTTTTATAAACTCAAATTTACCTGATTCAGATAAATTAACTACTGTTACCCACTTTTATAAGTTGTTAAATTACATTTGTAAAAAATCTGCCGGAAAACGGAATTCAAATATTATTCCTGATTTGAAGTAAAGAAAAAACTTAAAAATGGAAAACATAAATATACAAACAACCCAAAATATAGAGATTGTGCACAACATAGCGGGAATTGGTGACAGGGTTCTTGCTACAATCCTTGATATAATATTCATGATAAGTTACGCAATAATAATGACAGGTAGTCTGTCATTTATAGGTTTAAAAGGGGCAGCAACAACCATTATTTTTATTGCAATTCCAATATCATTTTATCACTTAGTTTGCGAAATATTTTTTGACGGGCAATCGTTGGGCAAAAAAATCCTGAAAATAAGGGTAATGATGCTCAATGGTTCACAGCCGGCTTATGTCTCTTATTTCTTAAGATGGATATTGCGAATAGTCGATATTTCAGTTTCAATGGGCGCAATAGGGATACTCACTATAATATTTTCACGAAAAGGCCAGAGACTGGGCGATATAGCCGCAGGCACAACTGTTATAAAACGTTCTCCGCCTGTTACAATTGAAACTTTAATTATGAAAAGCGAAGATAATTATCAACCCGTCTTTTCCCAGGTATCCGGGCTTAGCGAGAAGGATATTTCTATCCTCCGCGAATTAATTGACTTTTGTAAGAAAGAAGGAAAAACAGCAATAACTGTAAATATGGTCTTGAAAGCCAGACAAAATATAGAGAAGAAATTAGGAATTACTTCGGAGTTGAAGGATTATGAATTCGTCGTAACTATAGTGAAAGATTACAACTCGATGAATGGATGATATTAATGAGTAATGAAAAATGAATAATGAATCAATGTCGTTTAGTTAAGTATACAAACCTCACCCTAAGTCCCTCTCCAATTGGAGAAGGGGTTGGGGATGAGGTTTTCTAGTAATTAGGATTCATAATTTTTCTTAACTAAACGACATTGACAAATGAATAATGAATAATTTTATTCTCAGTGGTCCCGTCCAATATTTAGTTTTTTTAACATTATAGAAATTTTTAGCTTAATTAAATTGCTTTATTAGGTTTAGTTTTGCGAGCATAAATTAAAAAGAATATGCGCCAATTCTTCAGAAAAATAGGTGTCGAACCATTGATACCCATCTTATTATACCGCTTGTTTATTGTTTATTTATTCTTTTCACTTTGCCGTATCGAGTTTTATATATTCAACCATTCATTTTTTAATGGCATAACATTTAATCATTTTATTCATTTAATGCTTGGGGGTATTAAGTTCGACACAGTAGCAATATTATATACAAACTCGTTGTTTATTTTATTGCATGCAATTCCCTTTAAGTTTCGATATCACAGGATTTACCAATCTGTCTTGTTTTATATTTTTGTTATCACAAACGGTATTGCCCTGCTGGCTAACTTTGCCGATTATGTTTACTATGCATTTACTTTGAAACGGACTACATTTTCGGTATTTCATGAGTTTATGCATGAAAATAACCTGGGCGTCATATCATTCAGTGCTCTTTTCGGTTACTGGAAAGTCACACTCCTGTTTGTCCTGACTATTATTGCAATGGTATGGATGTACAAAAGAATTAAAGTGCAAAAAACTGAATTACCTGTTTGGTGGAAATATTATAGTATAGGGTTAATATTCTTTTTACTTTCAATTACTTTGTTCATTGGCGGTGTCCGGGGCGATTTCAAGCATAGCACAAGGCCAATCACACTCAGCAACGCGGGAGATTATGCTTCCAATCCAAATGAAATGCACATTGTGCTCAATACCCCTTTTTCGATATATAAAACTATTGAAATAGCCTCTTTGAAAAAACTCGACTATTACAATGATGCAACACTCGACAGCATTTATAACCCGGTGAAAACACCACATCCATCAGGACCGTTCAAGCCAATGAATGTTGTTATAATAATTGTTGAAAGTTTTGGAAAAGAGAATGTCGGTTTCTTTAATAAAGACCTTGATAATGGTAAATACAAAGGTTTCACTCCTTTTCTCGATTCATTGTGCGCGCATAGTTATATTTTTTGGGATTCGTACGCCAACGGACGAAAATCAATTGAGGGTATTCCATCGGTGTTAAGCAGCATTCCTTCTGTAGTTGAACCATTTATATTAACTGAATATTATGACAATAAACTGCCTTCATTGCCGAAACTATTGAAAGAAAAAGGGTTTAATACATCTTTCTTTCATGGGGCGCCGAATGGCTCCATGGGTTTTAGCGCTTATGCCAAAATGATTGGTATTGATAAATATTACGGATTAAATGAATACGGGAATACTGCCGATTTTGATGGTACTTGGGGAGTTTGGGATGAACCTTTTTTACAATTCATGTGCAACAAATTAACAACATTTCAACAACCATTTATGAGTTGCGTTTTTACGGTTTCATCACACCATCCTTTTAATTTACCTGAAAAATATAAAGGTAAATTTCCCGAATGGGCCAAGACCAATACACCGTACAATGGGTTATACCGACTATGCCTTGAAAGAATTTTTTAAATCTGCGTCTCAGCAGCCCTGGTTTAAAAACACATTATTTGTAATTACCGCCGACCATTGCAATTCCGAACCGGTTAACGATGTATATTTAACTTCGGCAGGCGTATATTCAGTTCCCATTGTACTTTATAGTGGAAACGGCTCATTAAATGGCATACGCCATGAACTGATGCAACAAATTGATATAATGCCCACCATTCTTGGAATGATGAATTATGACAAACCATATTTCGCATTTGGTTTCGACGTTTTTAACGACAAAAACAGGTTTGTTGTAAATTATGGAAACGAAACCTGCCAGATATTTCAGGACGACCTTATGTTACAATTTCGAAATGGGAAAGTTATTGCACTGTATAACTACAAAACCGACCGTTTGCTCAAGAATGACTTAAAAGATGTAAACAAAGAAAAAACACTGAAACTTGAAAAATATGCCAAAGCATTTTTACAACAATACAGCAACCGCATGATTGAAAACAAGCTTCAGCCCTGAAAATTATAGTTAAGGTTTAATCTATTGTAACTATTCAGATATCAGAATAATCTTGTAATATCGTGGAATTTAATATGTTAAAATGTTTCTCGCAAAGATTTCTAAGTTTTGCGCAATGAATGCAAAGTTCTTACATTTAATCCTTTGTGTTTTTTGCGTTTTTTTTCTTTGCGGAACTTTGCGTGAACCATTTTTTAAGTTCAAGAAAATCCTATAAAGCCAAAGTGAATTTATCAGCAAAATCAACTTCCGAAAGCCTTGGTCATCTGTGTGGCCTTCTGGATGCAAATAAAAAGGTCTATTTTAGCCGCTTTGGCGATGGCGAAATATATGCTATGCTGGGCAAAGATTGCCTTGAACATGCTGCAAGTACAACACTTTCTAAAGAATTGTGCCAATCCTTTGATATTGTCCATCCTCTTTACCTTCGGGCTGTAGGAATAAATTATCCTGTTGAAAAAGGAATGATACACGGACTTTTTGCGCCTTATATTGACAATTTTCAGCTCGAAAAAGATTTAGTGTCCAATTTCAGTATTCCTGATGGAACTGAATTTGAAAGCCAGATATTATTTCACTATTTGTCAATATTTAAGCCTTCTGAACTAAATAGGTTTCTGGATAGGTACTTAAGGAATAAAAAGAAAATGTTCATTGGCGGAACTCTAAAACATGTTGCAGAAAAGCTATATGGCGCCATTGACATTTATATCCAAACACCTCCAAGAAATGCCTATTATAAAATTGACGAGTGGTTTCCTGAAGTATTAAAACATGCTGCTGAAGTTGAAGTCATAATTCCATCGGTTGGTGTAACTACAAATATTATTAATTACAGGCTTTGGCAGGCAGGTATTGAAGCACATTGCCTCGATATTGGTTCGATTGTCGATGCCGCCGAAGGCCGGGGCAGCCGTAAATGGATTAAGCTTATGGGGCATAGGGTCAATAATGTGCTTTTGCCCGAATATAAAAAGAAATCTTTACGTTTTTTTATTTGGTATTATTCAAAAGAAATTTGGTTTTACTTGCGCTTATTTTATAAAGGTAAGAAATACAGGATGCCGTATTGATTTGAAAATGAAATAATTTGAAGATTTGAAAATAGTTCTAAATATTTTTTCAAAATTATAATGCTTAACTTAAAAGATTAAAATTTATTCTTTTTTATCCGAAAAAACAGGCAAAGAGGGAGCATCGAACAGGAAGGTGAAACTGAAAGAAACAATATTATATTCAAAATCATGCATGCCGGTTTGATATTGCAATGTATAATAAACACGACTGTTTTTATAACTCAAAGATGTTCTTGAAACAAGCGGACGATCGCCATTGTTCATGTAGCCATAATAACCGTCCAATTCAGATTTTAAACTCAATTTTCCTGAGTTGACAAATGCCCCAAAGGAACCCAATTTTGCATCATCCTGAGGGTGAAAATCGTCATTGGTTTGCCAGCAATAAAAACCGACAGAAGCATAAAGCCCTGCCTGGTTCAGTACCTTGTTATCAAATTTTAACCCTTTGCTGAACGACACATCGAAAAAATAACCCGGTGCATCGGTAAACCTTCCAGCCTGGCGGTTTTTTCCTGATGCAGTCCGTAAATTGACCCGGATTATAACATCGGGAAAGGTCTTGTTCCGGACTGCCTGGATAATTGTTGTCGCATTTATGTCCCCGGCAATAAAACCATTATCCACCCCGTATCCATCTTTATTTATAAGAGGTGAATTGAGTGATAATTTATAATATTCAAAAACATCAGTCGCTTCAAACTTTACGATGTTTTTTACAATCGGGTATGCAATCCGGAGTTTAATATTCTCTGTCTGATCTCCGACTGCAGTGTTAGAACCTACGCGTGATTCAATTTCCATATTCCCGTCTATATTTCCAAAAACAGTTTCGGGCACAGGCAAGGCATCCGTGATGTACTTTGAGGCATAGATTAATTCCTGCACCCAGGGCAAATATTTCCAGTCCTGCCTTACTGCGTACTGTGCTTCTATTATTGTACTAACTAAAATAAAACAAACAATAGTTAAAAATGTTTCATCCGAATACATTTGGTTTAAACAATTAATAATCTTATAGTTGATTCGAATGGAACATCCATTTTATATTCATTTCCTTGTTGTGAACGATAGTGCATGGATGTTTCACGAGAATATTATTTAGTTTAAATAGTTATTTCATAGCACGTTGCTACTAATCAAGTTGCTTTCTTTTTAGTTGCCGGTCTCGCAAAAAATCTGCCCACAAAACCTGCCGGCGAACCTCCATGCAGTTGCTCTCGTTCTTCGAACTAAATTCATGTCCTTTTGTACTTCTGCCCTTTAAATTAAATTCTTCAAGCATGGAGGTTTCATTAAAAAATCAACTTAAAATTTATTGTTGCACACGCAATAAGTTTTGTGGAACCTAAAATCCGCAAGTCACGGGGAGACTTATTAAAGTCAAATAATTTAACGTCAGTTCTGGATAACTTATTTAAAGCTAAAGCCCTTTATTTAATTGTCCTTCACTAATCCAGGTTTAGGCCTGTGGATCGCCATCAAGTTGATATATTGGACTTTAGTCCTAAATATTTTTTAATACACCGAATCGACGTTAATTTAAATGAAAGAAATTGTTTTTAGTCACTCATTGATTTTCAGCCAATTAAAACTCATTTATATATCAACACTTTTTTATTGTCAACAATATAAAAATTATACTTACTTTTTGAAGCCGTAAATTTAATAGAAACATCGAAAATGCAAACAATTTGATTGATTGTTATATTTGTTCTTTGAAGAAAAGCGAACGTGTCAGTAATCCATAGGTCAGAGTTTGATATCCTAATCCTGGGTCAAATTATCCGATATCCCGTACCGGGTATGTTGTAGGTTGAAATTTTTACTCGTAGCTTCCCATCTTGAGCATGACAATTTCC
>CAVSGB010000046.1:0-3195 GCA_963726845.1 uncultured Bacteroidota bacterium
TCCTGCTAAAGGCAAAATTGTTTTCAGGCATTGCCTTTCATGTATCTTTGATAAAGAGCATTACCATGTGGAATTAATTTTTCCTCAGTTACAAAAATACCTGTTTTTAAAAGTTTGGGGCTGGCTCATGTTATCAGGGCTATTTATAATAATAATTGTTTTTTGTTTCGGGTTTATCGTTTTCGCGGTTTATCTCCAAAAGAAGATTTCTGAAATGAAAACTGATTTCATTAACAATATGACCCATGAACTAAAAACACCCATAAGTACTATATCACTGGCCTCCGAAATACTTGTAAATTCTAATGCTGAAACAAGCCAGGAAAAAATTCTTCGATATGCCAAAATTATTTATGAAGAAAATGAGAGGATGCGTTCCCAGGTTGACCAGGCGCTGCGTATCGCGCAACTCGACAAAGGTGAATTCGAAATTAACAAAGAAGAAACTGATGTCCACGAAATAATCCAGGCTGCTGTCAATAATCTGTATCTCGACCATTGCAGCAAACCAGTTGGTATAACCTATCAACTGAATGCAACAAAGACTATAATAATGGCCGATCCATTGCACTTATCAAATATAATTAAAAACCTGATTGAGAATGCATACAAATATTCTCAGGAAAATCTGAATATCGAAATTTCAACAATTAATATCGACAACAAGATTATTGTTTCAATTAAGGACAATGGAATAGGAATTAGCGCTGAACATCAAAAATACATTTTTGATAAATTCTATCGTGTACCAACGGGCGATGTGCACGATGTAAAGGGTTTTGGCATTGGCCTGTATTATGTAAAAGTAATGACCGAAGCCCATTCAGGAAAAATTGAAGTTAGAAGTGAACCTGGCAAAGGAAGCCGCTTCGACATTTATTTGCCATTAAAATAACTATACCATGAACAATAAATCATCAATCCTGCTGGTCGAAGATGACAAAAATCTTGGTTTTGTTGTAAAAGATTTTTTAAGTGAATCGGGCTTTAAAGTCGAACTTGCTATTAACGGTTTAGAAGCCATCAATAGTTTCTTGTCTTCCAATTTTGACCTTTGTCTTATTGACGTGATGTTGCCATTGAAAGATGGATTTTCAGTTGCAGAGGAAATCCGTCAGAAAAACCAGAAAGTTCCGATTATATTTCTCACTGCGCGTTCATTAAAGGAGGATAAAATAAGGGGATTTAAAATCGGTGCTGACGATTATATTACTAAGCCTTTCAGTACGGAAGAATTATTACTCAGGATTGAAGCGGTTTTGAGGCGTACTTTGGCTGCAAATAACAATTCGGTTGTAGAAAAAGAGATTTTTAATATTGGTAATTTTATTTTTGATTTTACAAACCAGATCATTCAAATAAATGGAATAAAAAAACAGCTTACCAAAAAAGAAGCTGAAGTTCTTAGGCTGCTTTGTATTAATAAAAATCAGCTGGTAAGGCGCGAATTTGCTTTAAAATTAATCTGGGGTGAAGACGATTATTTTATGGGCCGCAGCATGGATGTCTATATTACCAAGTTAAGAAAAATACTTAAAGACGATCCATCCATCAGCATTCAGAATATCCACAGGAGCGGGTTTAAACTGGAATGCTGAAAAAAATTACAAATTACTAATGACAAATGACCAATGAAATTAATATTGATTTCTTATTATGTAATTAGTCATTTGTAATAGGTCATCAAATTTAAAATCTTTTGGTATAACCATGACAATAAGGCAAAGATCCTTTATGTCCATAATATTGCTGGTGATAATCTTCCGCATTATAAAAAGTCCCGGCTTTTTCTAATTTGGTTGCAATTTTAAATCCTTTGTCCTCCAGAATTCTTATCAGCTTTTCCGAAATAGTTTTTTGTTCCCCTGTAGTATAAAAAATTTCTGAGCGGTACTGATCGCCAATATCAGGTCCCTGACGATCAACCTGGGTTGGGTCGTGAATTTCAAAAAACAGTTTCGCTATTTCTTCATAACTCGTTTCTGACGGATCGTAAATAATTTTTACAGCCTCGGCAAAACCGGTAGTATGACTGCAAACATCTTTATAAGTAGGGTTTTTCATGTGTCCACCTATATAACCGACTTTTGTGGAAATAACCCCTTTGGCTTTATGCATGAAATACTCGACACCCCAAAAACACCCCCCTGCAAAAATTGCAGTTTCTGTTTGTGATACATCTTTTTCAGAAGCCAGAAAATTAAGTGATAGCGAATTGACGCAATGCCTGGTATTCTTTGGCGTAAACCCTTCTCCGATAAAAACGTGCCCCAGATGCGCCCCGCAATTGGCGCAAATAATTTCTGTCCTGCTCCCATCGGCATCAGGAACTCGTTTTATTGCACCTTGAATTTCATCATCGAAACTTGGCCAGCCACAATGAGCATCAAACTTGTCGTCTGACTTGTACAAAGGGGCATTGCATCGCTTACAAATGTATGTTCCTTTCCCGTCAAATTTATAATACTTGCCCGAAAATGGAGCCTCAGTGCCTTTATGAAGAATAACATTTTCTTCTTCAGGTGTCAATTTATTGTAATTCATATTTTTATTTTGTGAACAAGATACAGCATTAAAAATCAAAGTAACGGCAATCAAAAGTTGTAGCCTGGCTTCCATATTTTAAAATTAATATTTATAATCCTGTTCTAAAAACAAAGTTATTCGAGATAAGTTTAATTAATATATCTGTTTGATTCTTCGCAAAAATTTATTCTATTTGCATCAGTGTTTAATAAACATTTATTAGTTGTTATAAAGCATTGTTTTAAAAACAAGAAATGGAAGACAAACTATCTTACAACAGCGAAAAACATTTGGTTGCCCTCGATTGCATCGTATTTGGTTTTGATGATGACCAGCTTAAGCAATTACTGGTTAAGCGGCTTATTGAACCCCAGAAAGGTGACTGGTCGTTGATGGGTGGGTTCCTTCAAACTGACGAAAGCCTCGACGAAGCTGCAAAAAGAATATTATTTTCATTGACTGGTTTGATTGATGTGTTCCTTGAACAACTCTATTCATTTGGTGATATTAACAGAGATCCTGTTGAAAGGGTTATTTCAGTAACATATTATTCACTTATTAAAATTAACGATTACGATCGTGAAATTGTAAAACAAAATGGAGCCGAATGGTTCCCGGCTTCGAACCATCCAAAGTTAATATTCGATCATGGCGAGATGACTTTGATGG
>CAVSGB010000047.1:0-15835 GCA_963726845.1 uncultured Bacteroidota bacterium
AATAATCAGCAAAATCTCAAAGTATTTTTAAACCGAAAGCATCGTGCCGGAAAAGCTGTCACATCGGTTACCGGGTTTATTGGTAAAAGCTCAGAGTTGGAAAACTTGGGAAAGTTTTTGAAAACTAAATGTGGTGTGGGTGGGACAGTAAAAGATGGACAAATTCTAATACAGGGTGATTTTTGCGATAAAATTATCGGGCTGCTTTCTTCAGAAGGATATAAAGTTAAACGCAGTGGAGGATAAGTGAACAATGGAATTGTTTGATTTCTAACTTAAAATAATATTCAGTGTTTGTAAATAATAATTTAAAGGATTTTAAAGAAGTATCTGAAATAACTCAAAAAAACATGTTTAGAACTTCATTTTTTGCCATATTGCTTGTTTTAATTTCTTGCAAGCCACCCGATAACCCTAAAAAGGATTTTCTCCATTGGGTTAAAAAGGGCGAAATCAACAATAATGTTATTTGTAAAGATGACCAATCACTTAGTTATTGTCTGTATATTCCGATAAATTATAATATTGATACTTCCTTCGCAATAATTTATTGTTTCGATCCAAAAGGCGACGGGCGGTTACCGGTTTCACTTTTTAAAGATATTGCCGAGGAATATGGATATATTGTGGTTGGGTCTAATAATTCCAGGAATGGCATTCAATCTGCTGAAATTTCTCATATAACTGAAGTATTGTTACAAGACACTAAAACAAAATTATCAATTGATCCAAAAAGAATTTATTTGGCTGGGTTCTCAGGTGGTGCACGTGTTGCCTGTTCAATGGCATTAAATTCAAATTCAATGGCGGGGGTAATAGCATGTTCGGCAGGTTTTGACCCGGCAAGTACCCAGGCAAATTTTAATTTTATTGGAATTGCAGGAAATGAGGACATGAATTATCTTGAGATGAAACAACTTGAATCGTCTTTGACCAATTGGCAAGGGAAACATCAATTCATAGTATTTAACGGGAATCACCATTGGCCTCCGCAAAGAATACTTGAACAGGCTATATCTACACTTGAGTTGTTTTCGATGAAAGAAAAACTAATTGCCCGCAATGAAAAAGTTATTCGCGATTTTATTACCGAAAGATCAGACAGGACAAACGAGTTAGAGCGTGAAAATAATATTGATAGCCTGGCACGCGATTTCCAACTGATTCAAAACATGAAAAAAACTCTTTATGGCCTTGTAAATGTTCCGGAGATTTCTTTAAAAGAAAATGCATTAATGCAAAGCGCTGCACTAAAAGCGTACATTGAAAAAGAAGATGAAATTGAAAAAAATGAAGTTGTAAAGCAACAGGCATTTGTTCAGGCTTACACTTCAAAACAAAATGATTGGTGGAAGAAAGAAATAAATGATCTTTATAACATTTCTAAAAACAATAAAGATGCCATTGAAAAAAGATCGGCCAGGCGTTTGCTTGCATTTATTAGCCTTATGTCCTACAGTTATGTAAATTCATCTCTTTCGCAACAAAATTTTAATGCTTGCGGGCATTTTCTTCAAATTTATGGAATGGCCGATCCCGATAATCCCGATTATTTTTATTTTTCGGCTTGTTATCTTGCCAATTCAGGAAATATCCCAAAGGCATTTGATAATTTAAAGAAGGCGATTTCATTTGGTTTCAGTGATAGGACTAAGTTGGAAAATGATCCATTGATCGCAAATTTAAGGAGTTTAGACGGATTCTCAGAATTATTAAAAACCAAATAAATTAATGCTCAGGGCTTTTTATAAAGGGCCACTTTTACCTGGATTAATTTAAATTCCTGGATTTTTTTCCAATTTGCATTTAGCTCAAAAAGTTCAGAATCGTTGAAATCGTTGTAAATATTTGAATAGAAAACGTAATTATTGGACTTTAAATCTAATGGCGCAAATGATCCATCCTGGTTCGAAAGATCGATATATTCGAATTTACTCAGGTTAGGAAAAGCTGTACCGGTTTTATCAAAAGGAATTGAAGATTCTTTCATATAATTCATCATTTTTTCCCTTAAATGAAAATAAGGAAGATATGAAAGGCTGCTGTCCCATCCTTTAGAAATTTTATCAGGATAAACCCAGAAATTTCCACTTAATAGGCCAATTGTAATAATTACGAAAAATATATTTCTAAGCTTTATGTTTGCGCTATATTCAAACAAATAGTAGCTTACCAACAAAGAAAACAACAAATAAACCGGCAACAAATACCTGTGCCCTGATAAGCCCTTGTGAAGCAAAACTGCTTGAGAAAGTGCCAGAAAAATACATGCAAAAACTATTAATAAAATTTTAAAATTGGCATCAAATTTTGGGCGATACCTGAAAAAGTCCCAGGCGCAATATACTCCTGTAATCCAAATAAACAACCTCCCAAAATCAGTCAAACGCCAGCCAAGTATAAAAATATTCCATATAAAACCTTTAATATTTACAGTTTCAAAAAGTGTTGACCAGGGCATGTCCTTATGATACCCAATCCAACCGGTTTTATAATAGTGCCAAGCCAAAAAGCTTGCTGAAATAATTATGGCAGGCAAGTATTTTAAAAAATTTTGGAAAAAAGAAATTGCAAAAAAACTTTTGAATTTTTGTGAGATTTTTACGTTTTTAGAAAAAACTTCATTTTGGCAACAATCATAAATTATGTCCGCAACGAAAAATGCTGCAATACACATCATGCCGCGCATACTTACCAGCACAAGCCCTGAAAGGGCTATTAAGTAGAATAATCGTTTCCCACTTATTAAATTATTCAGCGCCATCAGGAAAAAGAAAACCAATAAAACATCCGGGGAAACCAATGTACATTGGGCCATTAATGTTGAATCGATTAATAAAATGATTAAAGCTTTATTTTGCCAATTGCTTTTAAAAAGTTTTTTGGTTATCAAGATCGATTGATAAACTATTCCCAGAACAAAAGGCAACATAGCTAGATGGCTTGCTATAAGTGTTTTCCCTAAACACTTCCAAATAATTGCCAAATAGAATCCAAGTGTGGGAATATGACCACTATCAATATCATTGGGCAAAATGATACTATGAAAATTTGTTTCATAAAAATAGTGGGCATGTTTGGAAGCCAATTGTATTGTATCCCAGAAAAAAGGGTAATTTATAGTTGCAATTACCAATGCTGTGAAAAAAAGATAGATTAAAATTCGAATACCAGGTTTCATTTTAGGATAAATCGATTAATTAATTGCTGATTACAAATATTTATTATTTCAGAATTAGAGACTGTTTTAAAAATTTAGAAAAATCAAACACAGAGAAATAACTATACTTTTTATTTACCTTAACCATACATTTAAAACATAAGCTTTGATTGAGCTTTTGAAAACAAAGACGGCACTGAGGCCACAGAGATTTGAGAAATCGCAGCAATTTTTCGCTCTGTGTTCTCAGTGCATTCTCAATATCTTGAATATTATCATTAGCTTTCAACATTTAATTTCAATAAATTTTAAATAATACTTGAATTAAACTCAGTGTTAAAATTCTTTATAATTCCAAAACAGCCTCTTAGCAAATAGTGAACTTATTGCTAAAATAATTTTATTTGATTGGAGGATTAAAATTCTTTAAAATATTTGGATTAAAAAAATTTATATTTATCTTTGACCGAACGTTCAGTCAAAAAAAATGTCACCAAAGACCAAAGAACAGATTAAGGAAGTCCGTAAGGAAAAGCGAGAGCTGATTCTTGAAACTGCATTGGAGATATTTGCTACTTATGGATATCATGGCACATCAATTAGCATGATTTCGCAACATGCAGGTATAGCAAAAGGTTTATTATACAATTATTTCGAAAGCAAAGAAGAACTTTTAAAAGCTGTTATAAACAGTGGGTTCAAAGACTTCTTTGATGTCTTCTCTCCAATATTGGATAAGAATTTTTCAGAAAAAATGTTTACAACTGAACATTTTCGAAAGCTGATTAAAAAAGTATTCAAAATTATGCAGGACAATATTCACTTTTGGAGGTTGTATTGTGCATTGGCTTTTCAACCCGGCGTAGCTGAAATAATTTATCAGGATTATAAAGGCATGATGATTTCGCAATTTGATTTATTGGAGAAATATTATAAAAAGCAAGGTTCAAAAAATTCCAGGGCTGATGCCATTCATGCAAATTCAGTAATGGATGGGTTAATGATTAATATTATCCAGTCTACCCCAAATTTTGATGATAAAAATATTATAAATAAAATATTAAAACAACTTGAAAAACCGATGTATTAGTTAGTCAATGTACTAATTATTCAGTATGCTAATGTTTCGATAATTTATTTGCAAATTTGTTAATCAGCACATTAGCACATTAGCACATTAGCACATCAGCACATCAGCACATTAGCACATCAGCACATCAGCACATTGACTCATTAAAAAATTAAAAAAATGAATTTTATAAAACTCACAATTCCATTCTTAACGTTTGGGTTAATAGTAAATGGTCAGCTGCCTACTGCCAAAGAAATTATAAAAAGGGCAAACGATTTGATGCAGGGTCAGACAAACGAAAGTTACATGCAAATGAGCATTGTCCGGCCTACCTGGCAACGCACAATAGCTTTTCATTCCTGGGCGAAAGGAAATGAATTCAGTATGGTAATTATTACTGATCCGGCCAAAGAAAAAGGACAAACATTCCTGAAACGTAAAAACGAAATATGGAACTGGGCCCCAATATCCAGAGAATGATAAAACTTCCGCCTTCCATGATGTCGCAGGGATGGATGGGATCTGATTTTACCAATGATGATCTGTTGAAAGCCGCTTCCATAGTTGACGATTACGACCATACGCTGATGGGAAGTGAAGCGTGTAATGGCGAAGATTGCTATAAAATTAAATTAATACCCAAAGTCAATGCTGCGATTGTTTGGGGTTCGCTTATAAAGTGGGTAAGTAAAAAAGGATATTTCCAGATGAAAACCGAGTTTTATGATGAGGACAATCAATTGGTAAAAACCGAATCGGCTTCAAAAATCAAAGAGATGGGCGACCGTGAAATCCCGACCCATTTCGAAATAATCCCGGCAGATAAACCCGGAAACAAAACCCTAGTCGATTTTGAAAAGGTCACATTTAATAAACCGATGGACGAAGGGTTCTTTTCGCAACAAAATATGAAAACGATTAGATAAAAGAAGCCCCACCCCAGCCCTCCCCGAAGGGGAGGGAGAAAGAAATAATTTTAAATTTACAACAATGGATTATAAAATATCAAAAGTTCCTTTTAAGTTCCCTCCTTTTTGGGGAGGGTCAGGGTGGGGCTCCTTAGCTTGGCGAAACCTCTGGCGCAACAGGCGCCGGACATTGATAACAGTGGCATCTGTCTTTTTTGCAGTTTTTCTTGCAATTATCATGCGCGGGTTCAAACATGGCGCAATGGTATACCTTATTAACAACGTGTTGCATTCCTATACCGGATATGTTCAGATTCACGAAAAGGGATACTGGGATAACAAAACCTTTGACTATAGCATGGCTGCCAATGATTCGGTTTTTGAAAAAGTCAAAAACATAAAACAAGTTAAAGGGATAATTCCGCGTCTCGAATCTTTTTCATTGGCTTCATCGGGCGATAAAACAAAGGGTGTAATTACGGTTGGCATTGACCCTGATTTAGAGAATGAATTTACTGAACTTAATAAAAGGATTGTTTCAGGAAGATATTTCAATAATAAAGATACAGGGGTAATTTTGTCCGAACGCCTTTCAAAATATCTAAACCTGAAGGTAAATGATTCAATTGTACTACTAAGCCAGGGATACCAGGGAATGGGGGCAAGTGGGATTTATAAAATACTCGGAATTGTTAAGCTTCCAGCCCCTGAATTTGACAATCAAATGGTTTATATGCCATTGCCTCTGGCACAGGAATATTATTCCGCACAAGGACGGGTTACATCAGTGGTAGTTGATTTGAACAACCCGCAGGACATGGACAAAGCAATCAGAAAAATTAATAAAGTTGTTAATTCCAATGAATATGAAGTAATGTCGTGGAAAGATATGTTAATTGAACTTTACCAACAATATGTTACCAACGAAGGGGGCGGGATGATTGTTATTTCGTTGCTTTACCTTATTGTCGGATTTGGCGTTTTTGGCACGGTCCTGATGATGATTGCAGAACGCCGCCACGAATTTGGAATTATGATTACTATTGGCATGCAACGAAAAAGATTAATGCAATTAGTGGGATCAGAACTGGTTTTTATTTGCTTAATGGGTTTATTATTAGGGTTTCTGGGAAGTGTACCAATTGTCGCATATTTTCATTTTTACCCAATTCACATGGGACCAGAGATGGCCAAATCTTACGCTGCTTTTGGTATGGAACCTATTCTGCCCACTGCATGGCAGCTCGATTATATGCTCCAGCAGGTATATATTGTATTTCTGATTGTGCTTGTGGTACTTATATATCCCTTGTATTCGGTGTATAAGTTAGATTTGACAAAGGCGATGAGAAGATAAATAAGCCCACCCAACCCTCCCCAAAGGGGAGGGCAAATACAAAATTCTGAAAAGCTAAATTTATGGAAGATCAAAATAAAATAAACATTAAGCATGGTTTTAAAACCCTCCCCTTTGGGGAGGCCGGGTGGGGCTTATTATCCCTTTCATGGAAAAATATTTGGCGGAACAAAACCCGCAGCCTCATTATCATTTTTGCAATTGTGTTTGGCATTATTGGCGGGGTTGGCATTATTTCTTTCATGAACGGGTTGTTTAACCAGCGTATTGAAATGGCCATTGGAAATGAAGTTTCAAACATTCAAATCCACAATTCTCATTTTCAAAGCAATAAGGAAATAAATGATACCATTTTTGATATTTCAAAAGTGACATCTGTTCTTGATTCCTATAGGGAAATAAAGGCGTACAGCGTAAGGCTAAAATCGGTAACCATGATTAATTCAGCCAATAGCAGTGAAGGAATAATGCTCAACGGCATTGACCCGGAAAGGGAAAAGGCGGTTACCGATATTCATAAATATATTCAGGAAGGCAACTACTTTAGCGATAACAGAAAAAATGGAATCCTTATCGGAGAAAAACTGGCCCGAAAACTTAAAATTAAAATGCGTTCAAAGGTTGTGGTAACAATGCAGTCAGCTTCGGGTAGCATTACCAATGCGGCTTTTAAAGTTATTGGTATTTACAAAACAAACAACTCCACTTTCGATGGGCATAATGCCTATGTTCGCAAATCAGATTTAGCGGCAATTATTGGGTTAGGCCCACAA
The DNA here is from genome assembly GCA_963726845.1 of uncultured Bacteroidota bacterium. Lineage (GTDB taxonomy): Bacteria > Bacteroidota > Bacteroidia > Bacteroidales > DTGW01 > CAVSGB01. The sequence continues at coordinate 7,271 of CAVSGB010000047.1, forward strand.
ACTGCCCACGAAATAGCTATTTCGGTTATTAGCGATAAAGAAACCCGGGCGCTGTCCAGTTCACTAAAAAGCAAATGCAATAGTGACAATCTAAGTATTGAAACCTGGGATGAAATTATGCCCGAACTTAGCCTTATGACAGGTGCATTGGATTATATGCTGTATATTTTTATGTCAATAATTTTCCTGGCACTAAGTTTTGGGATCATCAACACTATGCTTATGGCTGTAATGGAAAGGGTGCGCGAAATTGGTATGCTCATGGCTATTGGGATGAACAAAACTAAAATATTTATAATGATTATGCTCGAAACCATTTTGCTCATGCTTACCGGCTCAATTGCCGGACTTATACTCTCTTATGCAATGGTAAATTTCTTTCAAAAACATGGTATTGACCTTTCCAGCGTTTCATCGGGATTGTCAGGTTTTGGCTTAAGTTCAATAGTATATCCATTCCTTGTAACAAAATCTTATTTTAATATTGTTGTTATGGTGATAATTACAGGGATTATTTCGTCTATTGTCCCTGCAAGAAAAGCATTAAAAATGAACCCATCAGAAGCTATAAAGAAATTATAATGTGCTAATGTGCTAATGAATCAATGTGTTAATGGGTCAATTAAAAAAATTAAATATTATGGAAACAGCTAAAGAAAATAAGATACTTGATTTGACTTTTCAATTTGCTTTGGATATTATTGAGTTTAGTGAAGAATTAGAATCGCGGCACAAGGTTGTTATTGCAAGGCAATTATTGAAATCAGGAACCTCAATTGGGGCAAATGTTCGTGAAGCTCAGAGTGCAGAAAGCAAAGCAGATTTTATCCATAAAATTAAAATCGCTGCCAAAGAAGCGGAAGAAACAGAATATTGGCTTCAATTATGTAAATTTTCGAAAAGTTATCCGGAAAACACACCATTATTAGAAAAGATAGAATCCATATTGAAAATTATTTCTAAAATATTAGGTACAGCAAACAAAAAAATTAAAAAAATTTGCTAATGTGCTAATATGCCAATGAGTCAATTAACAAATTGAATAATTGGCACATTAAATAATTGGCACATTAAATAATTAGCACATTAAATAATTAGCACATTAAATAATTAGCACATTAAAACTATGAAAATAATTGAAACAAAAGAATTAACGAAGGTTTACCGCGAAAATGGCAATGAGGTCGTTGCCCTGGATAACCTGAATTTATCATTTGAACAAGGTGAATTTACTTCTGTTGTCGGGCCGTCCGGTTCAGGGAAAACAACATTTCTGAATATGGTTGGCGGGATTGATTATCCTACTTCCGGCGAAATTCAAATTGATAACGTCAATATTGGCGCTTTAAAAAGTTCTAAATTAATAGATTTCCGTATGCGGAACATCGGGTTCGTATTTCAATCATACAACCTTATTCCGGTTTTAACAGCCCGCGAAAATGTTGAATTTATCATGTTTTTGCAAAACCGGTCGCTTGCAAACCGCAACAAACGAAGCGCTGAATTATTGGCTGCAGTCGGTTTAAGCGATCGCATGGACAGCCGACCGGCAAAATTATCAGGTGGCCAGCAGCAGCGTGTTGCAGTAGCGCGTGCACTTGCTTCGAGGCCGAAATTTATCCTGGCAGATGAACCGACAGCAAACCTTGACTCAAAATCGGCTGAAACACTTCTGGATATTATGGAAAAACTCAACCATGATGAAAATATTACATTTATTTTCTCAACCCACGACCCACGCGTTGTTAAAAAAGCAAGACGTGTTATAACACTTGTAGATGGCAAAGTTTCCAGTGATGAAGTTAAATCAGTTTAAAATGTAAAGTATGAAAAGTTTTAAATTCTGGCGCTGCTGGCTTATTATTTTGAGCAGCATAATTATTTTGTTTGGCTTATTTTTGGTGTTATTCAGCAATACTAAATTATTCACACCATTCAATATTCTTATTAACGGTTCATTTCCGGTCAATGAAGGTTTAAATGTACCAAACCGCCTTCTGATATGGCTTTACGCTATTTTAGGAGCTACAATGATTGGTTGGGGTATTTTTATTTTATACCTGCTTCAAAATGCTTTCGCACGTAAAGAACGTTGCAACCTGGTATGCAATTTCAGTAGGAATGTTGGCATGGTTTATTCCGGATACTTTTATGTCGTATTTCTGTGGTGCATATTTTAATGTTATTTTAAATAGCTTTTTGTTTTTAGCTTTTTTGATGCCGCTGATATTCACTTTTAAAGAATTTAACAGAAAGTAAAATTAAAACTAATTTAAAATTTATTGTAAAAATACCAGGGTTAACTATTTAGAAACCTGTTCACCAACTCACTGGGATCAGGTTAGTACAAATATAATCGTATATAATAAGTTCGGACAAATAAAATAAAAGTACTTTATAAATCTCAGTATGACAAGTGAAAACTCTTATTCATTTATTTCCTTAAAGTGCTATAACTGGTTTTGGCTGAAATTCAATACTTCAATCGTGAAGTGTTGCATTTTAATCTCAATAGTTTTTGTTCAGGCTTCAGTCCTTCATTCGCAGGGAACTGAAAAGAAATTTCTTGTATCTGGTTATATTTCGAATATGCAAAGCTCCATGTTCGACAGTTTAAATAAACAATGGACAATAAGCAATCTAATCCATAACCGCATAAATTTAAAATATTTCCCGGTTTCTGGCCTGAGCATGGCTTTGGAAATGCGTAACAGGTTATCAGTGGAAGAAAATGATAAAAACAATACAGCAACGGCTACAAATTTTGCTGCTGATAATGGTTTTATGGATTTGACCAGAAACCTGGCCAAAGGGAATTCTTATGTACTTAATTCAACTATCGACAGGCTTTGGATGGCTTATGAAAACGGAAAATTCCACACGACACTCGGCCGTCAACGTATAAACTGGGGACAAACTATGGTATGGAACCCAAACGATATATTTAATGCTTATTCCTTTTTCGATTTCGATTATGTGGAGCGTCCGGGAAGTGATGCTTTAAGGTTGCAATACTATAATTCTGAAGTTTCATCTACCGAAATAGCAGTAAAAATGAACCGGGTTAACCAGGTTACAGCCGCTGCTTTATTTAAATTCAATGCCTTTGAATATGATTTTCAGTTATTGGGAGGAACTTTAAATCAAACTGATTATGTGGCAGGTTTTGGGTGGAGTGGAGCAATTCATAGTGTTTCGTTTCGCGGCGAAGTAAGCTATTTTTATCCTGATAAGAATTTCAGGGATACATCGGGTGTGTTGCTTGCATCTGTTTCTTTCGATTATACACTGAGCAATTCATTATCTTTTTTGGCCGAATATCTTTATGATGGCATGAAGTTCAGCAATAATTTTTCATTTCAGTCGCTATACAATGCGCCAATGACAGTAAAAAATTTATCGTTTGTGAAACACAATTTACTGCTTCAGGCAAGTTATCCGATTACTCCATTGTTTACTGGTAGTCTGGCAGGAATGTTCTTGCCCGGAATTAATGGATATTATGTTGGCCCATCGGTTACTTATTCACTATCACAAAATCTTGACGCATCGCTTTATCTTCAATCTTTTAAAGGGGATATTTCAGGCAAAAGTCAAAGTATTAATCTGGTATTTATCCGGGTAAAATTCAGCTACTGACACTAAAATTCAATTTATCTTTTAATCCATTATTTTCTTTTCGAACTATTTCAGGTCAAATTATTTCTTCAACTTTTACACTTGTTAAAATAATTTAATGTTTTTTAAGAATATATTTTCTGTTAACAGTCAATCATTTTCGGAATAAAATTGTTTATTAAATATAATTTTTCAATAAACACCCCACTTTTTTGATAGATTTACCGTAATATTTATAATAAACATAATTTTTTAAATCTATATTATTTTCATTTAATTAAATTGCTAATGCGAAAACTGACATTATTATTTTCTTTTCTTTTGGCTGGAATAAATGCCTTCTCCCTCGACCAATTTACAATTAGTGGTTATGTACGAGATGCCCAATCGGGCGAAGGAATGATCGGAGCGACAGTATTCGTAAAAGAATTGCCTTCAACTGGTATCACTACTAATGCATATGGTTTTTATTCTCTCACAATACCCAAAGGTACATATTCGATTTCTGCTCAATTTGTAGGATATGCTCCATTGGGAAAATCTATTATTCTTAATCAGAATCAGAAAGTTGATTTTGAACTAAAAGAAAAAGCAACCGAATTGGGCGAAGTTTTGGTAACTGCAGAAAAAGCGAAATGAAAATGTAGCAAAACCTGAAATGGGCACCAATAATATAAGCATAAAGGAAATAAAAAGCATTCCTGCCTTATTTGGGGAAAGGGATGTTTTAAAATCCATTCAGTTACTGCCTGGTGTTTTACCTGCAGGTGAGGGGAACAGTGGATTTTTTGTCAGGGGAGGGAGCGCTGACCAGAATTTAATTTTATTGGACGAGGCTACGGTTTATAATGCCTCCCATTTGATGGGTTTTTTCTCAGTATTTAACCCCGATGCCGTAAAAGACGTAACTTTGTATAAAGGAAGTATGCCTGCTGAATATGGCGGCCGTCTTTCATCAGTGCTTGCCATGTCAATGAACGATGGCAATGAGAAAGAATATCATGTTAATGGTGGGATAGGGCTTATTTCATCGCGATTGACCGTTGAAGGGCCAATTGAAAAAGACAAAGGTTCTTTTATTATTTCCGGCCGTCGTACTTATGCCGATCTTGTTGCCCATGGACTATACGATATTCATGTATTGACTGACACTTCATTAAAAACTGCCACGCTGTACTTTTACGATTTAAATGCCAAAGCAAGTTACAAGTTTACCGACAACGACAGGGTTTATCTGTCGGGTTATTTTGGCAAAGATGTGTTAGGCCTTTACCAGGCCGGGTTAAACTGGGGCAATACTACAGCAACACTGCGATGGAACCACTTACTAAATGAAAGGTTATTTTCGAATACATCGCTCATTTACAGCAATTACAATTACACCGAAAATAGTGGCGAAACGAAAAATGCAATAAATATTGTTTCGCAAATTCAGGACTGGAACCTGAAAGAAGATTTTCAATTTTTCCCAAATACCCAAAACAAGTTAAAATTTGGGATCAATATAATTGACCACACTTTTATCCCCGGCACTGTTCAGGATACCAGTACGCAAATTGTGCGGCCAACTCTTCCGCATAAATATGCCTGGGAAAGCGCGGCTTATTTTTCGCATGAATTAAAATTTTCAAAAAAACTTAGTTTAATCTATGGCCTGAGGTTGTCAACTTTTATGCTCACCGTGCGGGACTTTTTATACCTATGATTCTGAAGGTACTGCAATAGATTCTGTAACTAAGAAATCGAACCAGATAGAAAAGGCATATTATGAATTTGAGCCACGTGCTGCTGTTGATTATATGCTAAATGATGTAAGTTCGTTTAAAGCATCGTATGCAAGAAATACGCAATACTTACACCTGCTTTCAAATTCAACAATCAGTATGCCCACCGATTTATGGATACCTAGCAGCAATAACGTAAAACCCGAACTTGCTGACCAGTATTCAATCGGTTATTTCAGGAATTTCAATGATAACGATTATGAATTTTCAACAGAAGTATTTTATAAAAATATGTACAATCAAATTGACTATACCGAAGGCGCTACGCTGAATTTTAATGCCAACGTTGAAAATCAATTAATTTTTGGGAAAGGGAGAGCATACGGGGCAGAATTTTTTCTTAATAAAAAATATGGTCGTCTTACAGGGTGGATAAGTTACACGTTGTCGAAATCTGAACGCAGCTTCCCGGGTGTTAACAATGGAAGTTGGTATCCGGCAAAACAAGACAGGACAAATGATGTGTCTGTCGTAGCAATATATGACCTTTCGAAAAAATGGAACATTTCAGGAACCTGGGTATTTTATACCGGAAATGCCGTAACTTTTCCAAGCGGAAAATATGAAATTGGGGATATTATAGCCAATTTATATACCAGTAGAAATGGTTATAGGATGCCTGATTATCACAGGCTCGATCTGGCCGCAACGTACCAAAATGAAAAGAAAGGCCGGTGGGAATCGAGCTGGACATTTTCAATTTACAACGTGTATATGCGCGATAATCCATATATGATAACTTTCGGTGCAAGCAAAACAGATCCAAGTCAAACGGTTGCAACCGAGACAATTTTATTCAAATTTGTGCCGTCTATTACGTATAATTTTAAATTTTAATACAATGAGAACAAAACTATATATCTGTCTGAAAATTAATATGATGATGAAAAATCTGTTTTATTTGACTTTTTTGATGTTTTTCTTTTCATCTTGCCAGAAAGAAGTTTTTATAAATTTAAATAATGTAACACCGATAATAGTCATTACAGGTTCGGTTACTGACAAGCCTGGCCCTTATACGGTAACACTTTCAAAAACAGTAAATTTTTATAATCCGAATGTTTTTCCACCGGTAGACAGCGCTCAGGTTACCATCAGCGATAATACCGGGAAGACTTATACCCTTGCTGAAACATCGGCAGGTGTGTATCAGACAAACATCTTGACGAAGGGAATTCCTGGCACAACTTACACACTCAATGTCGTAGTTCCGGGCGGTGGAAGATATACATCAGTTTCAACCATGCCATTCCCTGTAAAAATTGATACCGTTACTATGACAAAGACAACAGGAAAACGGGGAGGTTTTGGCGGATTTGGTGGAGGCGGAGGTGGCAATAACATCGACACTGTAATGTATACTATAGATATGAGTTTCCACGATCCCGCACAAGACAGTAATTATTACCGAACAGCACAATTGTATGCCGGGAAAGAAGCAATTTCTTTATCGGTGTTCAGTGACAGGTACAGCAATGGTAAAATAATTACACCCCGTACAATGAGGCTCGATTCATCATTACATGTAATTGAGGGAGATTCGCTTACCGTTGAACTTGAAAGCATAGACAAGGCCACTTATAATTTCTTTCGTACTTTCAGAAATGTCGAGAGTGGCGCCGGTACCAGTTTTTTATCTGCTTCACCAGCAAATCCGATTTCTAATATTTCCAATGGGGCTTTAGGATATTTTACTGCTTATTCAGTAACTTCTAAAAATGTTTTAATTCCCTGAAAATTTGGTTATTTTACATCAGCCATGACTAATTTATTTATGGCTAAAGCCCTTTATTTAATTGTCACTCAATAATCTCATGATTAAGCCAGGGCTATTCATCAAGTTGATATACTGGACATTAGTCCTTAACATTTTTTCTTATCCCGAACCAACATTTATTTAACGCCAGTTTTGGATAATTTATTCATTGCTAAAGCCCTTTATCTAATTGTCATTCACAAACCCCAGGCTTAAGAATGGGGTTAGTCATCAAGTTGATATTTTGGACTTTAGTCCTAAACATCTTTTTTTATCTCGCACTGACGTTAATTTGGTTAACCGAAAATAATTGATATTATAATACAATATTTGCATTAAAATAACCCATTAACCCATTAACCCATTAACTTCTTAAATTTCTTTGTTAGATATTCCAACCAATAAATTCTTTTATCTAAACATAATCCTTCAGGCCAAATTCTTCAAACCTTTCTTTATATTCTGAATAATTATTACCGGTATTGTATTTATCTTTGTATATTCTATTCCACAAATTCAAAAAAGCTTCTAAGTTATTTGAGAATAGACAATTGATATTCTTTGGTGATTTCAGGGTTAAGTGAAAAAAATTATAATAGCGAGAAGAACTCCAAGGCATTAAAACTGTAAAAAAATGGTGCAAAAACAAAAATCAGGGCTTAAATTCAGTTGATGATATTAATTTGAGGTGATTTTTGTCATCAATTTATGTAAGTTGGTGGAAATTAAATTTTTAACATTCTTGTTATGAACCCCTTTAAAATCAGGCATTTCAGCATATTGTGCCTTTGAAAACCCTTGCTGGCTGTCGTTTTTTTGTTGCAACTTATTTGGTATTTAAACGTAAAAATTGTTAATTTTCGCTGCTTTATTGGCATTGTTCTTTATTTAATAACTTAAACTTAATAATCATGAATAGAATATTATATGTTATTATTTTTTTCATGTTTTTGATTAGCCCTGTGAATCCTATTTATGCGCAACCGAAAGATTTAAATTTTACTTATTCAGTTGATAAAAAAGATTCCTCAACGTCAATTCTCAAAGTATTAATAAATGAAGGTGATGCGCCTTTCAAATATTCTATTTATGAGGGCGATCCAATGAACAAGGGGACTAAAATAATTTCATCAGAAACTGAGAATAAAATTTTTAATATAGAAATTCCCAGCAAACCTGGTCTTTTTTTAATGATAATAATGCAATTTGGCAAGCAAAGAAGGATCAAAATTAAGCCAATAGATTAATTGATGGTTATAAAAAACAGCAAGATCAGTTTTTTAAAACAGTTTATAAATATAATGAAGCCTAAAATATTAAATTATATGAGACCCATTAATTTGTCCTTCAAAAAATTTCTTTTATTGCTGATGTTTGCTTTTTGCATACAGGGCACATTTGCTGCTA
>CAVSGB010000048.1:0-12774 GCA_963726845.1 uncultured Bacteroidota bacterium
ATAATATCCATGAGGTATTGCGGGTTCAGATCGCGAAGCTGGGCAATAGGTATTTTAAGGACATCGGCCACTTGCATTAGGTGCAGTTCATGGTTTATCATAATTGTATCGGTGCGCAAAGGCATTGAAATAGGTACCGGCACCAAATTATGTTCTTTATAATATGTCATAACATAAGCTGCTGCTATGAAAGCAGGGACATGTCCACGTGTTTCACGTGGAAGGTACCGGTAAATATCCCAGTAGTTTTTCTTGCCACCCGAACGGCGAATTGCTTTATTTACGTTTGCAGCACACAATTATAAGCAGCAACAACCAATTGCCAGTCTCCGAAAATATCAAACAGCTCTTTAGAATATTGTGCTGCTGCATGGGTTTCTTTAATCGGATCGCGTCGTTCATCGACAAGACTATTAACATTCAGGCCATATCGTTTTCCAGTGCCATACATAAACTGCCAGATACCAATTGCACGTGTCCGCGATCGTGCGCGTGGGTTTAATGCCGACTCAATAATTGACATATATTTCAATTCTGTGGGAACACCATAAGAATCGAAAATATCATCGAACTTTGGAAAATAATATTCTGCCAACCCCAGCATAACCTGAACCCTGTCGCGCTTACGCTGGGTATACATTTCGATATATTGGCGGACAATAGGATTGTAAGTTAGTTTGAAAGCACTTGGAATCTTTGAAAGACGGTTGATATAAATTGAATCAGGGATATTAGAATAGACAGGATCCCTAAGTGAAGAGTCATTCACCATGTCTTCTATTGCCGGGCTATTGTGAACGTAATACAGGTTAAGAAGACTGTCTAAGTTATCATCAAAAACCTGTTTTATCTGGTTAATATCATTTGCAATTATAGTATCTCCTGGTTGCCTGGCAAATGAGAATGATGCCATTGCCAGAAAAAATAAAACAAAATATGTTTTGATCCTTATTTCAAAAATATATTGATATGAACCTTTTATCATCATTGAAGGAAATTATATTAAAACCTGATTGAACAACTCACGCCAAAGTTAACAGAATATGGTGAATTAAAAACAGCCGGCCTGATATTCAAAGATAAATTCTGGTCAACATCATAATCGAACAAATAGGCATCTACAGTAGCGTCGATGATGTTAAGAAGGTAAACTCCGCCAAAAATAAGTGCGCTCATATCGCGGTAACGCCTATAGTCATCCATAAAGCTTTTCAACTCGTTATCAGGTGCAATACTTGTATTTGTACCAAAATAATTAAAGTCGGCATTTGTATTGGGGTCACCATCAGTTCTATAAATATAATCTTTTTTGAATTTTGCGTAATAAGAATTATTATAAACGATAAAGTAGGCTGAACATATTAAACCTGCATATACAATTGGAATTTTCCAATATTTTTTATTATATGCCTGTCCTAATCCTGGCAATATAGCCGAATAGAATGAAGCCGTGCGAGGTGAATGGGTGTAAAATAAAATTGAGTCGTTCTTTTCAACATTCTTAGTTTCCTGGGCAATACAACCTAATGAAGAAATGATAATTAACAAGAGGGTTGTAAAAAAAAACACAATCCGTGAAACAGTTTTATTTAAAAATAATTGTTCGATAACTACACTTTTATAATATGTTATTTTCTGGTTATGACCCAGGATATTTTTAATAGAAAATACCATCAAGTATTTTAAGATCAGTTGTTAAAAATCTCAACAAAGAAAGAAATGACAAAAAATGTTGTCAATTTGCTTTGGTATCAAAAGTTGCAATAATACGCTCCAATTCTTCATCTGAGTGAAAAGAGATAATAATTTTACCGGCACCTTTGTTATTTCTTTTAAACTCTACATCGCTGCTAAAATGCTTGCTCAATCTATCGCGTAATTCTTCATAATCTTTACTTAACTCGGCTTTATCAGTTTTATTGCTTTTTTCATGAGTAGTTTTATCTTGTCCGTCATTTTTAATTGGCTCGTTCAAAATACGCACCAAATCCTCAACCTCGCGTACCGATAGGTTTTCGTTTATCAAATGATGAAAAACTTCAATTTGTTTTTCAGACTCATTTATTGAAATAAGCGCACGGGCATGGCCCATTGTCAGCTTTTCTTCGCGGATACCTAATTGAATTTCAGCAGGAAGTTTAAGTAACCGCAGATAATTGGCAATAGTAGCGCGTTTCTTGCCAACCCTGTCACTCAGTAATTCCTGCGTTAAGCTGCATTCTTCAATTAATCGCTGATAGCTTATTGCGATTTCGATAGAATTTAAATCGGCCCGGTGGATATTTTCTACCAACGCCAGTTCGAGCATTGCCTGGTCATCAGCGCTTCTTACAAAAGCAGGTATTTTTGTAAGCCCGGCAATTTTAGCTGCCCTTAACCTTCTTTCGCCAGCAATTACCTGGAACCTCCCGTTTTCGAGTTTACGAAGCGTGACAGGTTGGATAATCCCTAATTGTTTAATTGATACTGCAAGCTCCTGTAATGCATCCTCATCAAATGCTTGTCTTGGTTGAAAAGGATTGACATCAATCAAAGTCAAATTAACTTCATTGCCCACTTCAACTGCTTCAGCAATTTCCCTCGGAACATTTGCTTCTTCGATCAATGCACCCAGGCCTCTGCCTAGCGAATTTTTTTTTGCATTCATATATATTTCTGTATCTGTTTTGCTTTTCTTTTAGACTAAAAACCTCTAAGAGGCTATTTTGGATTATGTTAATTTGTTGTTAATATTCTGGAAGTATGCCATTTAACAAGGTTTATTTTTACCTCCCAACGCTATTCGCTACGCTCATGAACTTTTCTCATGAACGAAGTGAATAAAACGCTTTGCTTAGTTCCTTAAAAAAAAGGGCTAACTCGTACACTGCCCTGTAATAGCCCCTTTTTAAGGGGTTGTGGTTTGAAATATACTACAGAATAACTAATTTTTAAAATTCCAAAACCACCTCTAAGCTGCCTGAATTTATTAGAAACTGCTTAGAGGTTTTATAAAATTTAACTACAAGTTCAAGCAGTTTTTAATTTGGCTGCTTCACTTTTCTGGATTATTTCGCGGGCAAGGTTTAGGTAATTCAGAGTGCCTTTTGATTCCGCATCATATAGAATACATGGTTTACCAAAACTCGGCGATTCGCTTAATTTGATATTTCGCTGTACAATTGTTTCGAAAACCATTTGTTGGAAGTGTTTTTTTACCTCATCAACAACCTGGTTCGAAAGCCGTAAACGAGGGTCGTACATCGTAAGCAGAAACCCTTCGATTTCAAGTTCAGGATTCAGCCTGCTCTGGATAATTTTGACTGTTGAAAGCAATTTACCAATACCTTCTAATGCAAAATATTCACATTGTACAGGAATAACAACTGAATCGGCAGCAGTAAGGGCATTAACAGTAATCAAACCGAGCGATGGCGAACAATCAATAAGAATATACTCATAATTTGGGGCAATTTTGGCAATTACCTGTTTGAGCATCTTTTCCCTGTTTGGTAAATTTAACATTTCGATCTCAGCACCAACAAGGTCAATGTGAGATGGGATGAGATCGAGCCCGTTGATTTCGCTGTTAAGAATAATGGTATTCGGATCGACTTCATCTATAAGACATTCATATATGCTTGTCTTGATATTACGTGTATCAAAGCCGCTACCCGATGTTGCATTGGCCTGAGGATCGGCATCGATAAGCAATGTTTTCTTTTCCAAAACTGCCAGGCTTGCGGCGAGGTTTATAGCTGTTGTGGTTTTCCCTACACCACCCTTTTGGTTAGCAATTGCAATAATTCTTGCCATATTTATTAATTAAAAATTTCAACCTGCAATAATACTCAATATTTATGATGGGGTCAAAAGAACTATCAAAAAAACTGTAAAACCGTATTAATACAGGGTTCAAACTTCTTAAAGTATAAATTTCATTGAAAATATAAGGTAATAGGAAAATTGATTAAAGTTAATAAGGCTAATTGTCAAAAGATAAATTATCAATATCAGGTTTTTGGCTAAATTTAGAGATTAAATTGCAATAAGATGTCAACAATAGTTTCAGAAGTTTATAAAATATTCAAACTTAAGTCAGTCAATAAAGAAGCGTCCAAAGTGATTGAATTCATAGATTTAAAAGCTGAAAAAAAAGTTAGGGAACGGAATGAGGTACTTGCCACAAAAGAAGACCTTGCAAACGTTAAAGTTGATATTTTGCGATGGGTTTTTGGTTTTTTTGTTGTACTATGCTTGCAATTATTGGGCTTTATTTTAAGAAATAAATATAACTTCCGGTACGATTGTAATCGTATTTAGGTTCTATTCAACATATTAATTCATTTTTTTTATTTTAGAAAAACTTTCCTAAACGTTTTTTAAAAACATCCAAATCGATTAAATAAACAATTCCGTAACATTATCTTCAATTTATTTTCGAATAAGATGTTTAATTTAGCAATTCTAAATTTTCATGAAATAAATATATATTCATGGGCAAAGTATTGATTATAGGAGCAGGTGGTGTTAGCACCGTGGTAGTGCACAAAGTTGCACAGGTGCCGGAAGTTTTTACCGAAATAATGTTGGCCAGCCGCACAAAGTCGAAATGCGATGTTATTGCCAAAGCAGTGAAAGGGGCAAAGATTAAAACTGCCTCAATCGATGCTGAAAATGTACGCCAACTGGTTGAATTAATAAAAAGCTATAACCCTGATCTGGTAATCAATGTGGCACTTCCATACCAGGATTTACCTATTATGGATGCCTGTTTGAAAACAAAGACAAGCTATCTCGATACTGCCAATTACGAGCCAAAAGATGAGGCAAAGTTCGAATATAGTTGGCAATGGGCCTATAAAGAAAGGTTTAAAGCAGCGGGCATTACTGCAATTTTAGGCTGTGGTTTCGATCCTGGTGTTACAAGTGTTTATACAGCTTATGCAGCCAAACATCATTTTGACGAATTACAATATCTGGATATCGTCGATTGCAATGCAGGCGACCATGGCAAAGCATTTGCTACGAACTTCAATCCTGAAATAAATATCCGTGAAGTTACCCAACGCGGTAAATATTGGGAAGATGCAAAATGGATTGAAACCGAACCGCACGAAATACACAAGCCACTCAACTATCCGGAAATTGGCCGAAAGAATCGTATTTAATATATCATGAAGAATTGGAATCGCTGGTGAAAAATTATCCCACAATCAAACGTGCCCGTTTTTGGATGACTTTCGGACAGGAATACCTTACTCACTTACGTGTAATCCAAAATATCGGCATGGCCCGGATCGATCCGATAATTTACAACGGGGTTGAAATTGTTCCGATACAATTTCTAAAAGCCGTACTTCCTAATCCCGGTGATTTAGGTGCAAATTATAAAGGCTGGACGTCTATCGGCTGCAGGATTCGCGGGATAAAAGACGGAAAAGAAAAAACTTATTATATTTATAACAATTGCAGCCACGAAGAGGCTTTTAAAGAAACAGGCACACAGGCTGTGAGCTACACTACCGGCGTACCTGTTATGATTGGCGCCATGATGTTTATGAAAGGGTTATGGAAAAAACCCGGAGTATTTAACGTGGAAGAATTCGATCCCGATCCATTCATGGAAGCATTAAATAAATATGGCTTGCCCTGGCACGAATTACATAATGTTGATTTGGAACTATAGCATTCATTGTTATATAAATTAAAAAGCACATAGAAACAGAAATGGAACTATGTGCTTTAATTTTTTCTATTTTTGATTTTCAAAACTTCAATTATAACATGCATATTAAATCAATATTAAGCCATCAGTGGCTTTCGATGACCCGCAGTACAATCTGGGAACGACAATTGGCAACTAAAATACTGGCTGGCTTTGCTTTATCGTATTTGCTATTTTGTTTTTTATTTATTGGGTTTAACCTGGGAAAAATTATACAATTAGTCTCTCCCAACAGCGACAGCGTTTATATTGTGAGCCAAATAATTATTTATTTTATTGCTTTCGATCTGATGATGCGGGTTTTCATGCAATCCATTCCCCGCTTACAAGTCGCACCTTACCTGCATTTGAACCTTAGCAAGCAAAAGCTGGCAAACATTTTTCTTTTTAAATCCGTTGCAAACATTTTCAACTTATATCCTTTGGTAATAATTCTTCCTTTTGCACTTATAGAAATACCAGTAAATTATTCGTTGAGTGCATCAATTGGTTTCATCGTTGGGCTTATATTGATAATTTTAATGAATAATTTTCTTGCACTCTTCATAAAACTTATTGCACAAAAATATTTTGTATTTCATTTTTTGCCTGTGATTATTGTTTTGGGGATTTTTGCTTTTGTAAGTTCCAAAGTTCTTGATATTGGACTTTTTTCAGCATTATTAGGGCTCTCATTTCTTAAATTCAGTTTAGCATTTCCTGCTTTTGCTGCTTTAATACTATGCTTCTTTCTTATAAGCAAAAAATTCCTGACGGGCGAAATGTACATTGACCAATTGTCGAGGTGCCAAAACTAATTCGGGTAAGACTGAAGTTTCTGAAATAGGTTTTGTTAATACTATAGGCGATATTGGGAAATATATTTCTCTCGAAATGAAGATGATCGGACGCAATAAAAGGCCAAAAACTTTGGCTTTAATGTCAATAATAATTGTGGTTTACTTTGGCTTTCTGATGGTTACAACCATGAAATATCAACCAATGTTTGTTGCTGTAATGTTTGCTGTTTTTATGTCGTGCCCGTTTATGCTCATGCATGGTCAATTTATGTTCAATTGGGAAAGCACTTATTTTGACCTGCTCATGTCAAAAAATGTTGATTTTAAAAAATATTTAAAAGCAAAATACTATTTGTTTGTTGCTGCATCTTTGGTAACAATTACTTTTACAGCAATTTTCATGTTTATAACCAATAAAGATATTTTTCAATTCATTTCAGTTGGCTTGTTTACATTGGGTTTTTATGCTTTCGTGATGTTTTATCTTTCAATTTACAACAAGAGCCGCATTGATTTGAACAAAAGCGCTTATTTCAATTATCAGGGTTCCGGCATATCACAATTTCTTCTTGTTATAATAGGATTGGCTATTCCGTTTTTATTTAAATTCATTTTTGATGATTTAATCGGTCAATCTATTACAAATTATTTACTTTGTGGCATTGGACTGGTTTTTATCGTGATGCATAATAAATGGATTGGGATTGTTGCTGATGCTTTTCTAAAACGAAAATACATTAACCTTGAAGGATATCGAAAATAATTATTTAGATTTTAAGAATCAAGAGGCAAGAATCAAGAGGCAATACGAACAGAAATTATATTTATTGAAATGAAAATAGAAGTAACAAACCTTAAAAAAATTTACAACAAGGAATTGAAATTAAATATTGAATCGCTAACTATTAATTCAGGGGAAATATTCGGGCTGGTAGGAAATAATGGGGCCGGTAAAACAACTTTTTTCAGGCTGATCCTTGATTTAATAAAAGCAGACTCAGGAATTGTTCTTTCAGATAACAATCCTGTAAATGAGAGTTTGAAATGGAAAGAATACACAGGTTCATTCTTGGATAGTGGTTTTCTTATTGAATTCCTTACACCGGAAGAATATTTTTATTTTGTCTGCGAGCTTTACAACATTACCCGAAATGACGCAAGTGAAAGGTTAAAAGTGTTTGAAAATTTCTTTAATGGTGAAATATTAGGAAAAAAGGGGAAATATATCCGGGACTTTTCCCGTGGAAACCAGCAAAAAATTGGAATTGCTTCAGCTTTGATAACTCATCCTAAAATGCTTATACTCGATGAACCTTTTAACGGGCTCGATCCTACTTCCCAAATTATTTTAAAGGAAATGCTCAAGGAATTTAATAAATCGGCCGGGGCAACCATTCTTATTTCGAGCCATGATTTGACGCATATTTCCGAGACTTGCACGCGCATTGCATTGCTTGAAAAAGGTAAAATAATTAAAGATATTCCGGCCAATGATAATGCTTTGGCTGAGTTACTTGATTATTTTGGACAAAGGATTAATTTGAATTCTGTAGCTCAGTAAAACTGGTTTAAATCAATTCTTTATTCGGGTCCCAAAATAATTTTTCAAACTCAATTATTTCATCTTCTTCAACCTTTATCCCCTCGTTTTCTAATAATTGTTGCATAACACTTTGTCCGCCGAAATGATGTTTGCCCGATAACAAACCATTCCGGTTAACGACCCTGTGTGCAGGAATAAAATCAGGCAGGCTATGGCAATTGTTCAATGCCCAGCCAACCATGCGCGATGAGCGTGTAGCGCCCAAGTAACGGGCAATTGCACCATACGATGTAACCCGACCGTACGGAATAAGCCGTGTTACTTCATATATCTGCCCGAAGAAATTGTTATTACCTTCATGGTTCATTGATGTTTTCATTTCCATTCAAATTAAATTGCAGGTAATGGATAGGTTTGCCTTCGTTAAGGAATATCTGTTCATAATGTGTTTTAATGTTGCCGGCCTTTGCTACGAATTCGGAATTATAAAGGTCGAAAGTGCTTAAAGTTAAATTCAGGTTGTTTTGTTTTATTAAATCAAGTGTATAATTGTAAAGAATATCATTGTCAGTTTTAAGGTTAATAATTCCATCTTTTTTAAGGAACCCACAATATTTTTTTAAAAATACCGGTGATATAAGACGTTTTCGCCTGCGGCTATTTGTTTCCTGTGGATCTGGAAATGTAATCCAAAGCTCATCGACTTCGTCTGTTTCGAAAAATGAAGCTATGAATTCGATCCGTGTACGAAGGAACATCACATTTTTAAGCTTATTTTCTAAAGCCATTTTTGCACCGACCCAAATACGATTACCTTTTATATCAACACCAATAAAATTTTTACTTGGATACTTTTCTGCAAGTTTAATTGTATATTCCCCTTTGCCACAACCCAGTTCGAGGACAAGTGGATAATTATTTTTAAAATAGAATTCCCGCCATCTGCCTTTTAACGGGTGATCTGCTTTGAATACTTCTTCAATGCCTGATTCGATGACATGGTGAAAGTTATGTAATTCTGCAAAGCGCCTGATTTTATCCTTGCCCATAATTATTTTTGGAAAATGGAAACTGGAGAATGAAAACCGGAAAAACAGTTAGGACATTCCGGGTTCCGGTTTCCTGATTCCGGCCTCCGGTCCTCGCACGATCATTCTTTCTTTGAATCTTCGATACGGATTCCAACATCGGTTATTTCTTTAAGCTCTGTCTCCCGCATCCCATGCTGAATATAAAAAACATAATTACCGGTTTGTCCAAAGCGGACATTTCTACGGTAGACCAGTCTGACATCGTGAATATCGCCAATTCCCGAGCCAATCCATTTGCCTTTATTGTCAGCAATTGTAAATTCAACTGTATCTGCAAGGCTTTGGCCATTCGGTGCAATTGTGGTAACAAACATAAATATGTTATTATACTTATAAAGTCCAGTATGCCTGAGATTGATATAGAAATCCTTTGGGTTTAATGTATCAGAAGAGGAATATTCGTACCTGAATATTTTGTTTGCAGGCCAGGAAGCGTTTTCAACAACCTGGTTTTTTTCAAACACGTTCAGGTTTACGCAGGTTACAAAAATAAAAGGAAAAAATAATAGATACTTATTTATTGGTTTCATTACCTCTGTTATTTCTTCTTTGCCTGTTATGTTTTTGCCTATTCCTGTTTTCATCAAACCGGCTTATGCTTTCCTGTCCAACAACATTTTTAAAATCGAGGTTGTCGTTAGTTGACTTTGTACCTTCTTTTGCAACTTCATTTTCTAACTTAATCTTTTCACCCTTTTTATTCGCTTCAACAATTTCTTTTACCTTTTCTACTGAAAGAGCAATAAAATTAGCGGACTCTTCCCTGGAATAAGAGTACCACATTAGCCTTCGATACACATCGGTTTTCTGATGGTATGCAGTTCCATCTGCAGTTTCGAGAGGCATAGAAGTGTCGGGAAAATCCTTTTGAGCATCAAGATACGAATCAAGTTCATAATTTAAGCAGCATTTCAATTTACTGCACTGACCGGCAAGTTTTTGAGGATTTAGCGAAACTTCCTGATAACGCGCAGCATTAGTAGAAACTGATACAAAATTCGTTACCCAGGTAGAACAGCAAAGTTCGCGGCCACCAGCCAATTCCGCCAATTCGTCCAGCTTCCTGGCGTGCGCCAATTTGGCGCATCTCAATCCTGACTTTGAATTCTTCCGCTAACACTTTAATTAGTTCCCTGAAATCGACCCTTTCATCGGCAATATAATAGAAAATCGCTTTGGTCTTGTCTCCCTGGTACTCAACATCTCCTATCTTCATGTTAAGCTTCAGGTTCTCGCTTATCTTACGAGATTTTAGCATCGTTGTGCCTTCCATATCTATTGCTTCCCGCCATTTTTCCACGTCGACACTTTTTGCTTTACGGTAAACTTTTTTATATTCACCATTATCTGTACGGATTTTGTACCTTTTTATTTGTTGTATTACAAGCTCACCTGAAAGTGAAACAATGCCAATATCATGTCCGGGCGAAGCCTCAACAGCAACAATATCGCCAATTTTCAAAGACAACCCGTTAACATTCCTGTAAAATCCCTTGCGGGTGTTCTTGAACCTTATTTCAACCAAATCGGTTGGAATTGAACCAGTAGGTATATCGTAAAGCCAATCGTTAACATCGAGCTTTGAACAATTGTGAGTCCTGCAATAATGCGCATCAGCCGCATCACTTGCTATATGGGCACATCCGCGTGAAATAAATCCATTACTCCCCATATTTTATTCTTAATTGTAAAAGACAAAAATAGATAAATTATTATCATTCCAATTATAAATGAACTGCATTGAAATATCAATATCTTAACACTATTTCAATAATCGGAGTCCGGAATCCGGTTTCCGGTTTCCGAATTAGGGCCTGATTAATTTAACCATTTTCAATGCTATATCGAGAAAAATAATTTTCGCATTGCCATTTGCTTCGATATGATAAACTGCTTTATTTAGTTCTTCATTTATCTTGTAAATGTTATCTTCATTAATGAATGGATAAAATTTTTTGGAGAAATTCATTTCTATGTCGTTCAAATATACATTTGACTGGCCGGTTATATTCATAGTAAAATTTTCCCTTACCATTCTTAAACTGATATTCAAAAATTTCTTTTGCTTCTCCCTACCAATTGATGCGATGTTTTCAGCCCATTTAATTAGCTCAGGGACATTTCTCGAATAGCTCAATCTCATCAGTGATATAAAAAAATCGAGAAATTCCTTGTCATCGTCGCGCGAACCTATGATTTCCATCGCCTTTAGATAATTTCCGGCAGCTACACGAACTGTCTCCTCGATTCTATCTGGATCAGTGATTAATTTTACCAAAGCTTCCTCCATCTCGGGTTTGCTAATTGGCGGAATTTTTATGAATTGTGCCCTCGACATAATAGTTGGCAGTATTTGGCCGGTCGAATCAGGCACCAATAAGAACAGGGTTTTTGGCGGAGGCTCTTCAATCATTTTTAAAAGTTTGTTTGCTGTTGTAATGTTCATTTTCTCCGGCATCCAAATAATCATAATTTTAAATTCGGACTCATAAGTTTTAAGATTGAGCTTCCTGATAATTTCCCCGCTTTCTTTTTCAAAAATCCCTGCCTGCTTATTCTCTGTTGCAATGCGCTCAACCCACATATTAAGGTTCATATAAGGATTTTCAAGCAGCGCTTCACGCCAGGCAATTATAAAATCGTCACTTATCGCTTTTGGAATTGCAGGAGGTTGGTTTACTACAGGAAAAACAAAGTGCAGGTCGGGGTGAATAAGTTTGGCATATTTTTGACATGATTTACAAATTCCGCAAGAATCATCATCTGAAGGTTTTTCACAACAAATATATTGAGCATAAGCCAAAGCCAATGGCAGGCTTCCTGCTCCTTCCTGACCGGCAAACGTTTGTGCATGGCTTACCCTGTTTTCCTTAACAGTCTGGATAAGTTGTTTTTTCAATACTTGCTGACCTACTACCTCAGAAAATTTCATTCGAATATATTTAGGTTAAACATTTAATAATCTTACAGTTGATTCTCATTAACCCCGCAGGGCTCACCGAAGGTAAATATCCATATAATATTTGCTTCGCAGAGCCCTTCGGGGTTCATATCCTTGTTGTGAACGATAGTACATGGATGTTTCATAATTATTTTTAAAAATTCAATTAATTAAAGTTGGTATCTCATTCAGAAAGTCAGCTATTTGATAAATAATTTTAGTGCTTTTATGCGTTGGTAAAATGAAAATAAATATCCAACAAAGCAGCAATTCACTATAAAGAAACAAAATACATAAAAAAATTCAATAGCGCCTTTTGCCCTAAAAGGCATACATTCAACCTTATTGACAAAAGTAATTAAAATACTTTTTTTATCTTTACCCGTTTAATATTAATCTACTAAAAACTATATAAAATGCAGACGATAGAAAAATACAATTTTAAAGGCAAGAAAGCTATTATCAGGGTTGATTTTAATGTTCCCCTGAATAAACAAACCTTCGAAGTAACAGATGATACCCGCATACGTGGGGCACTCCCGACTATTAAAAAAGTTTTGGCCGATGGTGGATCGATAATACTCATGTCGCACCTGGGACGTCCTGATGGAAAACCACAGGATAAATTTTCCCTCAAGCATGTTGTGCCTGCAATTAATAAAGTTGTTGGACTTGAAGTTAAATTTGCCGGAGATTGTATGGGCGGAAACGCC
>CAVSGB010000049.1:0-17542 GCA_963726845.1 uncultured Bacteroidota bacterium
GTTGTGACTCTTATCAAAGGGTCCACCGCTTCAAGAATTGATTTAACAAGTTGGCAACATCTTCATCAACGACCATCTCCCGTGTGCCAACCGGACACACTGATGAGGTTTGCACCGAATCGTCGGCAGCACAATGCACGGCCATTTTGAGCTGGCTAAGCAAATTGCTGCGAAGGACTTCAGGATATTTTTCACTTACCGTATCAAAAACTTCCACGGCCAACGGGCTGTTTGGCATTTGTCCTTCCCATAGGTGGAAAGGCATGAAGCAGCCCACCGACTTGTAGGTTTTTCCATGCTTTCATTTTTATGTTTCCAAGTTTTACCTGCCAAACAGGTTCTTCGCATTCATCCACCGGAAAGTTTAAACGATTTAATTTCTTTGATACGCTCAACTGATCTTTTTTATTTCTGTTCTGAAATCTATTTCTTTTTTGTCACTTTGTATTTCGCAATAAAAATGTACAGTATATCTTCACCAATGTCTATGGCTAAGGTTTCCAATAATTTCTTTTACTACTCGGGAAGCTTTAAGCTTCTTTTTAGTTTCTGCCAATTCGTTTTTCAATTTACAGAACTGGTTTTTCAGTCATCTTTTATTTATTTTTTTGTTTTTATATATGTTCATATTTTTTCAGGTTCATTATTTTCATTATCTGAAGTTGCCGATTCTGCTCATACAAATATCTTCCAAGAGGCAGGATCTATCGTTCTTTTGATGAATCGCGGATCGCAGATGATTCAATTCCGATTGTTTCATTCGGCAATTTTATCGAATAAATCTGGCAATCCTGCTTCTTCACAACGTTTCCCGAAGAGGTTTAGAAATTTGATAAGTTGTTTTTGCATTTTCTAGAACCAGAATTCTTTTAAATCCGCCTTCGGTAGAAGGGTTTTTTGCGCCGAAGGTAGGAACTTTACCAGTTCCAATGAAAAGGGTGTTTGTGTTGGCCGTCCACTTCTCATTAGGCAAGAGTTGAAAAAAGACATTCTCATATTCACTGGAATCCACGGTTTACTACCCACAACCGTCGTTAGTTTGGGGAATATAGGCCACAATTGCTCCAATGGACATGCGGCAATAGGTAAGTTGTGAGCTTTCGATTGCCTTGTGGTCTATTTATAAACATATTTGTTGATTCCTTCCCAAATACCTTTACCGGAACGCAACGGCCTTTTCCTCATTGTGTTGGTTATTTGTTACTATGGAGCCTCACCATTGAGCCAGTCAAATGCCCCCGCATAAACCAAACAACTTTCTCGGGTAATCACGTATCCATGGTTTGGGGGCAAAAAAATATGGCAAAGCAAACAGGAATAAAAAAAATATACTTTGATCCGCTCCGTCATCGATTGATCCTGCGGTTTCTTTCATCATGCTAGCTTTCCGTTGTGGGTTTGTGAGTTTTCTTTTCAGCTTCCTGCTGGTTTGTAATGAGTGTAACTTTTACTTTATCGACAGGTAGCTCGGAGAGGTTTGCATGAAGGCATTCCCGTAATGGCGCAAGCGTGCCGAGAACCCGTTTGCATAGCCTGATATCATTTTTTGCCCATGTGCCATATAATCATCAATTGACATGGATTGGTTCAAAAAATCCCATTTGCATATGTTGTGTTTCTGGCTGCTTTGACTCATATTGCCAGTGGCAAACAAGTGCCCGGTTGAAGGTTGATGTCTGGTGGAATGATTTCATATTCTGCATCGGTTATCATGAGAGGTTACAAATTCAAAAGCGATGGATTTGCTTCCGCCAAATTCAGGCTGTACATTCTGCTTTCGGATACTTTCCCTTCAAAAGTGTGCCCCGTGAAGGCAGCAGCAGGAGTTCCCTGCCCGTACTTCACTTTGGGACCATGCAGCATTGAGTGTCATAAAGGAACATTTGCCAAGCACATGTTGTAGCTTCATTTAGGGAAGTATTTTCAGGAATGTTGGGTTCCCCAAATCAACCGCCCATAGCCCTGCAGCAGGAGGCACAGATGTGCTAGAGTGTCACTGCAAATGCAAGAAGCAAAAGTATCTTTGTTAGAGGTTGGCTTTGAAATTGCTGGGTTTCTCACCCACGAAAGGTATGTGGGTTGGCAAAACCAAAGTGCATAAATAAAAACCTTAGCATATTGTCTCCAAAGGAACAAGTCTCCCAAAATCCCATTCTTCTTCACGTCTTGCAAGAGCTTTGCCGTTTGTACAACCGCCCATAAACACGTAAAGGTTTTTCTGTCTTTCTGCAATCTTAACTGCAATTTGGCTCAGCTTGGTGCAGCGCCCGATTGCTGCGGTATCCGGAGCTGTGCCAGGCGCATGGGGGCATATGTCCTGGGTGCTGGAATCTGCATATTCCTGTCTGCAAGGGCCTGCCTGTGCATCTACGTATTATCAAATTACAGGCTTCAATTATCACAAGCAAACCTATTGAAAAAGTATTGCCCAGATGGCAACCATGCATCATCAGTTGGCCGGCCATATTGAAAACCTTTTGCATTTCAGTTTTTCAACTTTTTCGCCTGTAAAAGAATATATTACTGGAAAGATAAATAAGCGGTTTCAGGAACTTTAACCTGGAAATCTTCACCTTTTGCTTTTATTGCCTTCATTCAATTTTTTGCCTGAGCAAATCTATTGAATTGCGGTATTGGTGGAGTTGCAAATTATCTTAGACATTGATTTCCCCTTCCTGTTATATGCCGAGAATTATTTGATTTTTTTAATCGCGGTGCCCAAGCTCCCTCTTGCTTCATTGAGGATTTGCATTACTTTTTCAACTGCTGCATCGGGTTCTTTTTCATAAGAAGCATTAAATAACTTCTGTCAGCATTTGATTTTGAACCATCGATAATGAAACTGCTGGCCTAAAATGATATTAATACCCAATGCGGATGCCACAAAATAAACAACCGAATACTTTTGTCTATCCATTCAGGTGCTATACCCACAGCTGGAACATGGGAAATATTCTTCACCCAATCCGCCTTGGTTCGGCAACGGCTTCGATATTTTTTCGAATTATCCACGCAACCGCCCATGTGTAAAACGGGGCATTTTTCCTCAGTTTTCCGCCAACAGCTTTACCTGCATGTTCCAAAGCAGCTTCAGGCTTTAACATTCCTTCTTTTCCGGAAGCACAAGCGCAGCCGGTTTTCAGGGCCAATACATTCCTTTTAATTAATCTCGATTGTTAGAATATATAAATATTCTAACAATCGAATTAATTAAAAGGAATGTATTGGTTTTGAAAACCGGCTGCGCTGCTGTTGCTTCCGGAAAAGAAGGAATGTTAAAGCCTGAAGCTGCTTTGGAACATGCAGGTAAAGGGTTGCGCGAAGTTTGCGAGGCAGTTGGAATCCCCCCGGTTTTACACATGGGCAGTTGCGTGGATAATTCGAGGATTCTCGAAGCCGTTGCCGAAGTAGTTAAAGAAGGCGGATTGGGTGAAGATATTTCCCATGTTCCGGCTGTGGGTATAGCACCTGAATGGATGAGCGAAAAAGCTATAGCTATCGGTTGTTATTTTGTGGCATCCGGCATTGATGTCATTTTAGGCCAGCCATTTCATATCGATGGTTCTGAGAATGTTACCAGATTTATGAACGAAGAAACCAAGAAGTTATTTAATGCTTCTTTTCATTATGAAAAAGACCCGATGCAGGCGGTTGAAAAAGTAATGCAAATCCTCAATGAAGCAAGAGGGAAACTGGGCATCAATAAAAAAATAGAAAGAAAATTGTATGACATGAAAGACAGGAGGGAAATCAATGTCTAAGATAATTTGCGACAGCGCTATTGAAGGTGCCATTCAATGGGTTTACTCAGCAGAGAAAAAATTGAATGAAGCAATAAAAGCAAAAGGTGAAGATTTCCAGGTTAAATTTCCTGAAACCGCTTATTATCTTCCGGTAATATATTCTTTTACAGGCGAAAAAGTTGAAAAACTGAAGGATATGCAAAAGGTTTTGCAACTTTCGAAGGAACTGTTGCCTGGCCGGCCAACTGATGATGCATGGTTGCCATATCTGGGCAATACTTTGGATGCCGGTGCTGCTGCACTTTTTGCTTGTGAAATAATCGAAGCCTGTAAATACGTAATATGGCCAAGCCCTGCAAGCGGAATATGGCTCGGCGCCGCCAACGATGCCATCATGCGCGAGCGCGGAATTGAATTCGTAGATGGCACAGCTCCCGGATTCGCAGCAATCACTGGCGCTGCACCGACTAACCAAATTGCAGTTAAGATTGCAAAAGAACTTCAGCAGAAAAACCTTTACGTGTTTATGGGCGGTTGTACAAACGGCAAACAATTTGCCGAGCAACTTGCTGAAGAAGGAATACAATTGGGATGGGAAACCAGGCTTGTTCCTTTTGGAAGCGATGTGTCGGCACTTATTTATGCACTTGGTTTTGCCAACCGTGCCGCATTATCGTTTGGTGGGGTAAAACCCGGCGATTTCAAAGCCAACCTGAAATATAACAAAGACCGGATTTTTGCTTTCGTTCTTGCATTTGGCGAAGTTACTCCTGACAAATATGCTGCTGCTGCAGGGGCTATCAATTATGGCTTTCCGGTAATTTCAGATACCAACATTCCTGAAATACTTCCGACCGGCGTTTGCACTTACGAGCATGTGGTTTCAAATGTTCCTTATGAATCGATGGTCGAAAAAGCCCTCGAGGTTCGTGGTTGCAAAATAAAAGTCACCAAAGTGCCTATACCTGTGCCTTACGGGGCAGCTTTTGAAGGGGAACGTATCCGAAAAGCAGATGTACATGTGGAATTTGGCGGAAGCAAATCCATCGCTTTTGAATTTGTAACCTCAGCCGATATGGATACGATAACCGATGGGGATATTGAAATCATTGGCCCGGACATCGACACTGTTCAACCGGGCACTTGTTTGCCACTGGCAATATGGGTCGAAGCGGCCGGACGCAAGATGCAATCAGATTTTGAACCAATACTTGAGCGCCAGATACACCATCTGGTAAATGGTGCAGAAGGTATCTGGCACATGGGCCAGCGTGATATCGTCTGGACACGTGTCTCGATATCGGGCTATGCAAACGGGTTACGCTTGCGCCATTACGGGGAAATCCTTCATGCAAAGCTACTCTCCGACTACCCGGCTATTGTCGATAAAGTAAAAGTTACACTCATTACAGACCAGCAGGAAGCTGAAAAAAGACTGGCAATTGCACGCAAAACTTATGATGAAAGAAACCGCAGGATCGAATCGATGACGGACGAATCAACCGATATTTTTTATTCCTGTTTGCTTTGCCAGTCCTTTGCCCCAAACCATGTATGCGTGATTACCCCCGAACGCCTTGGTTTATGCGGGGCGTACAACTGGCTCGATGGTAAGGCTGCCCATGAGATTGACGAAACCGTCGCTAACCAACCGATTAAGAAAGGCCGTTGCATTGATCCGGTCAAAGGTATTTGGGAAGGAATCAACGAATATGTTTATAAATCGAGCCACAAGGCAATCGAAAGCTTTAGCGCTTATTCCATCATGTACAAACCGATGACCAGTTGCGGGTGCTTCGAAGCAATTGTCGCCTATATTCCCGAACTTAACGGCGTTATGGTAGTAAACCGTGAATTTAGCGGTGAAACCCCGGTTGGAATGTCTTTTTCAACTCTTGCCGGAAATGTGGGAGGTGGACAGCAAACACCCGGTTTCATTGGAATTGGTAAGGTTTATCTTACTTCACGCAAATTCCTTTATGCCGAAGGCGGATTTAAAAGATTGGTTCTGGATGCCAAAAGAATTAAAGCAACTTATAGAACCTGACCTTCGGAAACGTTGTGAAGAAGCAGGATTGCCAGATT
The DNA here is from genome assembly GCA_963726845.1 of uncultured Bacteroidota bacterium. Lineage (GTDB taxonomy): Bacteria > Bacteroidota > Bacteroidia > Bacteroidales > DTGW01 > CAVSGB01. Next base: position 5,829 of record CAVSGB010000049.1, read on the forward strand.
TATTCGATAAAATTGCCGATGAAACAATCGGAATTGAATCATCTGCAATCCGCGAATTCATGGAAAAGAACAATCATCCTGCCCTTCTGTTGGAAGATATGTTGTTATCAGCAGAATCGGCAACTTCAGATAATGAAAATAATGAACCTGAAAAGATTGCTGGGAAAATACATGATATAATTGAGCCAAAAAATGAAAAAATTAACATACTGCCAGATATTGAAGAAAAAAAGATGACTGAAAACCAGTTCCTGAAATTGAAAAACAAATTGGCAGAAGAGCTTAAAAAAGAACTTAAAGCTTCCATCACAAAAGAAGTAGTAAAAGAAATTATTGGAAACCTTAGCCATAAATTTCTTGGTGAAGATATTGCTGTTACTTCTTCAGTTTCTCAAATGCCCGAAGCCCAAACTGACAAAAAAGAAATAATTTCAGAAAAAACAGAAATAAAAAAACCATCAGCTTCTGAGCGTATCAAAGAAATTAAATCGTTTAAACTTCCGGTCGATAAATGCGAAGAACCTGTTTGGCAGGTAAAACTTGGAAACACTAAAAATGAAGGTGGCACACGTGGAAAAACCTACAAGATTGGTGGGCATACTTGCATGCCTTTCCACCTATGGGAAGGACAAATGCCAAACAGGCCGTTGGTTGCCATGGAAGTTTTTGATACGGTAAGTGAAAAATATCCTGAAGTCCTTCGCAAAATTTATGGCGATTTGCTTAGCCAGCCTGCGAAAATGGCCCTGGTTTGTGTCGACAAATTCGGTGCAAACCTCATCAGTGTCCGGTTGGATGGCACACATCCTGAACGGGGAAATAAATCAGCTGATGAAGATGTTCAACTTGTTAAATCAATTCTTGAAGCAGTCGATGTTCCTTTAATCATAACCGGTCACAACAATTTCGACAAGAATAATGAGGTAATGAAAGCAATAGCCTCTGCATTTGCAGGAGAAAACCTTTTGTTGAACTGGGTAGAACAGGACAATTATCGGACAATTGCAGGCGCTGCCATTGGATATGGTCATACCGTGGTCGCGCAAAGCCCGATTGACGTAAATATTTCAAAACAGATGAATATCCTGTTGACCAATATGGACCTGAAAAAAGAACAAATCGTAATGGATCCTCTTACAAGCGCTGTTGGTTATGGAATTGAATACACATATTCAGTAATGGAACGCATCAGGCTCACCGGGCTAAATGGTGATAAAATGCTTGCCGGGCCAATGATTGTTTCACCGGGCGTGGAATGTATAAAAGCGAAAGAATTCAAGGCTTTGGAAAGCGATTATCCAAACTGGGGGAATCTCGAAAAACGGGCTGCAGCATGGGAACTGGCAACAGCAACAACCTTGCTTTATTCAGGCGCCGATATTTTAATTATGTATCACCCTGAAGCAGCTAAAGCGGTTAAGGGGGCAATTTATAAATTAATGGAATGAGAAGACCGGACACCGGAATCAGGAGACTGGAATCAGGAGACAGAGATATAGGAACTTAATTTTTAAGAAGAATATTCTTTTTCAACTCCGGACTCCTGGTTCTGGATTCCCGATTCCAAAATAAAACAATCATGGAAAACACAAAAATAAAAGGATTTGAGGAGCTAATAATCTGGCAGGAAAGTTTTAAGTTGTCTGTCGAAATATATAGCTTACTCAAGGAATGTAAAGACTTTTCTTTAAAAGATCAAATTCAAAGATCAGCAGTTTCAATTCCTTCAAATATTGCTGAAGGATATGAGAGGACTAACAAGGAGTTTGTTCATTTTCTGGTTATATCAAAAGGCTCTTGTGCAGAATTAAGGACACAATTATATATAGCAAGAGAGATTGGGCTAATTGAATCAAATAAGTTGAAACATTGATTGAACAGACTCAAAAGATTTCAGCCATGATCCAAAAACTTATTATCACAAGAAAGAAAAATTTTAATTAATGAAACATCCACGCACTATCGTTCACAACAAGGGTATGAACCCCGAAGGGCTCTGCGAAGCAAATATAACATGGGTGTTCCATGAGAATCAACTATAAGATTATTAAATGTTTAACCTAAATATATTCTCATGAATCAGATTCGTTTACCTGATTCCGTTTTCCGGACTCCGGTTCCTGATTCCTAAAATGAAAAGAAATGGCATTAACAGGTATTCAAATTCAAAAACTTCTTCCAAAGACCAATTGCAAAGAATGTGGTTCAAATACATGTCTGGCGTTTGCAATGAAACTGGCTGCAAAACAGGCCGAACTTGCTTTGTGCCCTTATGCTTCGGATGAAGCAAAGCAAATACTTGGCGCTGCAAATGAACCACCGGTTAAATGTATCGAATTTGGCGCCAACAAAGAATTGAAACTTGGTGAAGAAACTGTGTTGTACCGTCATGAAAAAACTTTTGTAAACCAGATATTGTTTGCAGTAAATATCAATGACACCGACAATCCAGATGAGATTGAAAAAACTTTAAAAAGTTGCAAAGATTTTGTTCTGGAACGAGTGGGTGAAAAGTTGTCAATCGGGATGGTTGCAGTTTCGCAAAAAAGCAAAGACCCTGAAAAATTTGCAGAAATTGTCAAAAAAGCCTGGAATACAACCCATAAGCCAATTATTATAAGAAGTTCAAATATTAGTTCAATCAAACTCGCTGCCGAAGCTGTTAAAGGTTCTCACAGCATCATAGCATCAGCAACTCCCGAAAACACAGATGTATTGAAAGAAATTGCCCTTCAAAACGAACACTCTCTGGCTGTTACGGCAGCAAATCTTGATGGAATAATAGCAACAACAGAAAAATTAAAGAAAGAAGGGTTCAACAATCTTTTATTAGAATTCCAGACCCATTCACTTGCCGAGCATTTTCAAGTCAACGCGATTGCCAGGAGAATGGCAATAAAAGTTAATTTCAAACCTTTAGGGTATCCGGTGCTGCGATTTATTGAAGCGGGCAATGGATTAGAAGATTTCTTGCCCATTCTGACTGAGGTTTGCAAATATGGTGGCATTTGTGTGTTGCCTTCTTTCGATTTGGCAGAAATCCTGCCTATGATGACATTGCGCCAAAACATTTATACTGATCCACAAAAACCTATCCAGGTTGAACCGATGGCATATCCGGTTGGAGAGCCGAAAGAAGATTCGCCTGTGTTTTTGACTACAAATTTTTCACTTACCTATTTTATTGTCTCAAGTGAAATTGAAAACAGTGGCATAAGCGCGTGGCTGGTTGTTCCGCAATGTGAAGGCATGAGCGTATTGACAGCCTGGGCAGCTGGTAAATTTTCAGGAGCTTATGTCGCCAAAGCCATTAAAGAAATGGAACTCGAAAACAAGGTAACAACCCGTCAGATCGTAATCCCCGGGTATGTTTCCCAGATAAGCGGCGAATTAGAAGAAAACCTTCCCGGCTGGAAAGTAATCATAGGCCCGCAGGAAGCTGCAGATATCGAATCGTTCGTGAAAGTGAAATTCAAATAATCCGGAGTCCGGAAACCGGAGAAAGGAGACTGGAATCAGGTGGATTGTTCTTCCCGGACTCCGGATTCCAGTCTCCTGTTTTCCTAAAAATAAAGAAATGTCAACGATAACATTCTATCCTTCAGGAAAATCAATCGAAGCCGGGCCAGGAACAGAACTGCTTACAGCAGCTTCCCAGGTCGGGATTGAAATTGAGACCCCATGCGGTGGCGAAGGCACCTGTGGAAAATGTATTGTTAAAGTTCTTTCCGGAAAAGTCGAATCAGATAGTTCAGGATTTTTATCAAATGAAGATATAAATGAAGGTTTTATACTTCCTGCAGGACTATAATTTCTGACTCGCCAATAACAATAGAACTTACAGAAAAAACAGGACCTGAAAACGGCCAGTTTAGCGATACCGACAAAGATATTTCCCTTGTTAATAGGAAACTTTTTCCTAAACCCAATGAAATAAATCCATTGGCAAAAAAAATATTGCTATATGTTCAGGAACCCAAAACCAATGATGGCTTGTCTGACTTAGATCGGCTAACCCGTGCCTTTCAAAATGAGCTGGGCAGGAATGAAATTGTATTTCCATTACCAGTCATTCAATCTATTGCCGATGCGTTACGTTCCCGGAATGGGAAAGTTACCATGACGTATATTAAAGATGAAACCCGTTTTTTATTAATAAATACTGAAGCCGGTGATACAACGTCAGTTTTATATGGAATTGCTGTAGATATTGGCACTACAACAATTTCGGTTCAACTTATTTCACTGTTCAACGGGAAAGCTGTTGCAACTGTTACCGATTATAACAGCCAGGTCAAATGCGGCTTAGATGTTATCAGCAGGATCAATTATGCCAAACGCCCTGAAAGGTTGCAGGAACTCCGAAATTTGGTATTGGAAACAATAAATAAATTAATTTTTAAGCTTTGTGATAATAAACAAATAAAAACCTCTGATATTTCGGATTCTGTAATTTCAGGTAACACAACAATGATCCATTTATTGCTTGGCCTCAACCCGGAATATATCCGACTTGAACCCTATACACCAACATTGCTGAAAATACCTCATCTGGTTGCTTCCGAAATTGGCATTGACGTCAATCCAAATTCGCTGATATATTTTTCTCCTGCTGTAGGAAGCTATGTCGGCGGTGACATAACTGCCGGTGTCCTTTGTACCGATCTTGCAACCGACACCCAGGATATCCATCTTTTCATTGATATTGGGACCAATGGGGAAATTGTTGCAGGTAACTCAGATTTTCTGCTGGCATGTGCATGTTCGGCAGAGACCTGCATTCGAAGGTGGCGGGATTGATTGCGGAATGAGGGCTGCAGTTGGGGCAATTGAGAATGTTGAAATAAACCCTGAAACCGGAACTCCAAAATATCAAACAATTGGAGATGTTAAACCCATGGGGATTTGCGGCACGGGAATGATTTCACTGCTGGCAAATTTATTCTTAACAGGTTGGATCGATCCAGATGGCAAATTCAATAGGACAAAGGTTTCACCTTCTGTCAGAATTGTTGGAAAATATGGATATTATATCATTGCTGGGGCTTCCGAAAGTGGAACTGGCAAACCGATTCAAATTTCAGAATTGGATATAGACAATATAATCCGTGCCAAAGCTGCAATTTATTCAGCCTGTGCATTAATGCTCAGCCATATCGGAATAACCTTCAATGATCTTTCCACAATCTATATTGCCGGTGGGTTTGGACGTTTTGTCGATTTAAAATTGGCGGCAACAATTGGACTGGTTCCCGATTTGCCGGTCGAAAAATTCAAATACATTGGCAATTCCTCACTAATCGGTTCTTACATGGTATGTATTTCCCAGGCATATAAAGAAAAGCAAAATAAGATTGCAAACCGGATGACTTATATCGATTTAAGCAATGAACCCGGCTACATGGATCAATACACTGCCGCATTGTTCCTGCCACATACCAACCTGGATTTATTTCCTTCAGTAAAAATCTGAATACTGTTGATATATACCGGTTGTCTGGCTAAATACCTGTAAATGCAAGATTCCAATGTAATTAAACTTGAATATACAACAAAATAATCAATCTGACATAACCGTTTGTATTGCCATTTCTTTCTTTGTTTTGAATCTGGTTCCTGGATATTGGATTAAGTATAATATAATAGATTAGAATTTAAAAAAAATCAGATAATAAAGCATTATCGAAATATTGCAATTTCAGTAATTTTACTAACTTAGCGCAGCCATAGCAGTTTGACGAATAGTATAATGAACCTAAATTTCTGATAAAAGCAATGAGATTGCTAATCTTAATAACTGTTCTGTTTTTATCCAGGGTACTTTGTTTTTCGCAAGGTATTGAAACAATGGATAAAGATCGTATTTTGAAAAATAAAATCCGTACCCAGACCCTTTTTGAATACGATTATGTAAAAGGTAAACCCGGACAGAAAGGCACAAAAGCCCGTATCGACAGCTTCGATACGCAGGGAAACCGGGTAGAACAAATCAATTATCGGTTTAACGGATCAGTTCATTATATCGTTTCGTTTAAATATGATGGGATGGGCAATAAAACCGGATATTCCAAGTACTCTCCCACCGACAAGGACTTAAATTACAGGCAGAATATCAAATTCGATTCCAAAGGCAACAGGCTTATGGAATCCGGCATAAACGGTTCAGATAGTTTTAAAATAGTTTACAATTATAATAAAGCCGGAAAACTTGCAGAAGTAAATTATTTCCTCCGGAAAAAACTCGATGAAAAGCGAAAATTTACCTATCTAAACAATACTGCCGAGTTGAAAGTGTTCGATGGCGATGGCAATAATAAATTTACACAGAAAAACACTTACAGCGCTTCCGGAAAAATTATTGAAGAAACCCGTATTGAACCAGATCAAAGCATTTCCCGAAAAGTTGTTTATACCTACGACAAAAATGACAACCTTACTTCGGAAACAAAATATTTACTAGGAAAATTAGCCGGCAAAATAACCCGTGTTTATAACGACCAGGGGTTTCTTTCCGAAGTATACCAGGAAGGCAATGATGGACAGAAATACATGACAAACAAATATATTTATAACGATAAAAACTGGCTGATCGAGGAACAATCGCGCTCCGAAGCAAATAAAGAATTCTCAAAAAACATATATACCTACGATGCAAACGGCATTTGCAAGACCATGGACAGTTTTTATGCTGCATACAAACAGCAGGTTTTGAGTGTTTTTATGTATGACTTTTATTAAATAAAATCGCCAAAATATATTCCTTTTTGACCCATATTGTTTTATGTGGATAATTCAGTAAAAATAAACCAGATCGAAGCCGGGCTGTAAGTTTCTTATACAATAAAAACAGTAATAAAAAAGAGATAATAAACATAATTTTTGACCCTTACAGAAATTATCCTGAAATATCTTCCCTTTTGCTAACTTTGCAACCTTAATCAAAATTATTATTCTTGAAAGTTCATTATTACGGGTCGTTCAATAAATCGCTATTTAAAGCTCCGGTTGTTACTGTTGGAATATTCGATGGAGTGCACAAAGGCCACAAACAAATTCTTGAAATCCTGAGAAACAAAGCCAGGTTTACTGGTGGCGAATCGCTGGTAGTTACTTTGTGGCCGCATCCACGGGTAGTTTTGTATCCCGGCAAAGAAATTAAATTGCTCAACACCATTGAAGAAAAAATTACCCTGCTCGAAAAAGCCGGAATTGATCATCTTTTTGTTATCCCTTTCAACACTGAATTTGCTAAATTAACAGCACAACAATTTATCAAAAAAATATTAATCGATGAAATAGGGATGCAATCGCTAATACTGGGATATGACAATCACTTTGGGCACAATAAAGAAGGCGATTTTCAGGTTGTGAAGGAATTTGCCGGTCAGCTTCATTTTGAAATTGTCCATCCACCTGCAGTTTTTGAAGCAGATGTAAAAATAAGTTCGACAACCATTCGTGTATTTCTTGAAATGGGTGAAGTTGAAAAAGCAGCAAATTTTTTAGGTTATCAATATTCTCTAACTGGTAAAGTTGTTCTGGGCAGAAAATTAGGAAGGTTCTATCGGCTTTCCAACGGCCAATATCGAACCGGATAACATTAAAATGCTCCCACGTGTCGGTGTTTATGCAGTTTGGGTATATATTGGAAATGAGAAATATAGGGGCATGATGAACATAGGTTTCAGGCCAACCATTGAAAAATTACTTCTTCATAAAACATTGGAAGTACATATTATAAATTACAACAGCAACTTGTATGAAAAGGAAATTACGGTTACTTTTGCATATCGTTTGCGCGATGAAATAAAATTTTCAGGTATTGATGAATTAAAATCACAACTCGATAAAGACAAAGTGAACACGATTCAAATTTTAAAAAATATTCAATAGTAATACAAATATTTAAAACCTTACAAAATGATTGTAAATACAATGACAGAAACTTTAAAGTATAAGGTAAAGGATATCAGCCTTGCCGAATTTGGAAGAAAAGAAATCGATATTGCCGAAAAAGAGATGCCGGGTTTGATGGCCATCAGGAAAAAATATGCCGGACAAAAACCCCTGAAAGGTGCCAGGATTAGCGGTTCGTTACACATGACAATTCAAACAGCCGTTTTAATTGAAACGCTTGTTGATCTGGGCGCCAATGTCCGTTGGGCAAGTTGCAACATTTTTTCAACCCATGACCATGCTGCTGCAGCTATCGCAGTTACAGGAGTTCCAGTATTTGCGTGGAAAGGTGAATCACTGGAAGAATATTGGTGGTGTACTGACATGTGCCTACGTTTTCCAAATGGCCAGGGACCAAACCTTATTGTTGACGATGGCGGTGATGCTACATTGCTTGTTCATTGGGGATTTAAGGCTGAAAACGATCGTAAGTCGCTTGACAGAAAACCTTCGAATAATGAAGAAGCAATAATTCTCGAAAAGTTGAAAGAAATTTTTGGTGAAGATCCGCAAAGATGGCATAGAACGGTAAAAGAGCTAAAAGGTGTTTCGGAAGAAACAACAACCGGTGTGCACAGGCTTTATCAGATGATGGAGAAAGGAGAATTGTTGATCCCGGCCATTAATGTAAACGATTCCGTTACTAAATCTAAGTTCGATAATTTGTACGGATGCCACGAATCACTGGCCGATGGGATCAAACGTGCTACCGACGTAATGATTGCCGGAAAAGTTGCAGTAATCCTCGGTTTCGGCGATGTTGGCAAAGGATGCGCCCGCTCGTTGCGTTCGTATGGCGCACGCGTAATAGTTACAGAAATCGACCCAATTAATGCGCTTCAGGCAGTAATGGAAGGTTTTGAAGTTACAACCATTGAAGAAGCTTTAAAAGAAGGTAACATTTATGTAACAACCACTGGCAATTGCGATGTAATTACAATTCAGCATTTAGAACAAATGAAAAACCAGGCAATTGTTTGCAATATAGGCCATTTCGACAATGAAATCCAGGTTGACAAACTTGCTGCTTTTCCGGGAATTAAACATTTGAACATCAAACCACAGGTTGATAAATACACATTCCCGAAAGGAAATTCAATATTCCTGCTTGCAGAAGGCCGTTTGGTTAACCTCGGCTGTGCCACAGGCCACCCTTCATTTGTAATGAGCAACTCATTTTCAAATCAGACATTAGCCCAACTCGATTTGTGGACAAACAATTACAAAATTGGTGTTTACAGGCTTCCCAAGAAACTTGACGAAGAAGTTGCACGTTTGCATCTCGAACAACTTGGAGTAAAGCTTACACGTTTAACACAGCATCAGGCAGAATATATCGGTGTGCCACTTGACGGGCCTTATAAACCGGAGCATTACAGGTATTAATAAGAAGAATCAAGAATCAAGAAATAAGAATCAAGACCGGAAGATTTTGAATTATTTATATTAAAATTTTCAGATTGATTATTCAAAAATATCTTTAAAAGCCCTGAGAAATAATCGGGGCTTTTTTATTTGGTTACATACATAGTCAGGTTATCCGTTGAGAAACTGACTTTGTATGGCATCAACGAATGATTTGCTTTACTACCCGTTGACGGGAAACCAAAATCTTCTAAATTAAACTTTGAACCGCAGCATGGGCAAATAGGTAAGTAATCACCCTGAAAGGTATATGTTAACGCACAATCTCCAATAGGTTTGGGGACAAAAGCATTGTAAGGACAAGTCAAATCGAATGCGAGATATTCACTGCTCATACTGTGATAAAGAATAATTCCATTGTTTTGAGTAGTTTGGTTTATTGAGAACTTGCCCAGTTTTTTGTCATGATAATCAACAATACTCCAACCAATACCACTGTTCTTGGTCGAATCTGGTGTAATTGTAGCAAGTATACCCACACCTTGCAAACTTGCCAATTCACTTGTCATATCAAGTTTTAAATTAACTATTACATCTGGCACAACATTAATATCTTCATTTGTACAACTTCCTGTAATGGATGATAATAAGACAAATATGCTTATTTTAATTATATTTGAATTGAAATGAACGTATTTCATGCCCAAGGTTTTATTCTTTTTGACTAAATACATGAACGTTAAAAGAATATTGTTTAGTATTCTTATATTATTATGTTTTTTTAATATCGCTGCCCAGGTCAGAACCTTTAAAAGACAATGATAAGGATAAAAAAAAGCAGGAAATAAGGGAAGAAAAGAAGAAAGCAACTTTTGCAGCAAAAGATGCCCGGCTGAAACACCATTTGGCAATACAAACTAAAAAAGTCCAGCACCGCATGAAGAAAAACCAACGGTTAACTCGTAATTACTATTCGAGAAAATTACATCAGACATTTTTTCAGAGAATATTTCATTGGATTAAAAAAAGAAAAATTAAAAACAAATATGAACATAATGCTGCAATACATGTTCAGGAAAAACAGAATGAAATGCGGGCGAAAAAAAATTAATCATATATTTTTTTATAAAATAACAATAAACATGGTCATTTACGGTTTTATTTATAATTTTTTTTATAATTTAGTCATTAGTTTATAAAGTATATGTTAAGATTGAATTTATCTGGCATAGCTCATGATTTTCCGATGGCCCTTTCAGGCTAAAATTTGCAGGTAGTAAATTGATTGATTTATATTTGCAAAAAGGGTTCCGGGAAAGCGGGATTCTTTTTTTTTAAACCTATTATATAATTCAGGAGGTATATAATGTCAAAAGCATCGTACATAACAGAAGAAGGATTGCAAAAACTTAAAGTTGACTTAGACCGTATGGTAAATATTGAACGACCGGCTATATCCCGCCAGATTGCAGAAGCCCGTGACAAAGGTGACTTGTCGGAAAATGCAGAATATGATGCTGCAAAAGATGCGCAGGGAATGTTGGAAATGAAAATTGCCAAACTTGAAGAAATTATAGCAAACTCTAGGGTTATTGACGAAACCAAAATAGATATTTCTAAAGTTCAGATTTTAAATAAAGTCAAAATCAAAAACAAGAAAACCAATTCTATTGTAGAATATACAATTGTTTCGGAAACTGAAGCAAATCTAAAAGAAGGAAAATTGGCAGTAAGCAGTCCGATTGCACAGGCATTAATTGGAAAAAAGAAAGGCGATAGCGTTGAAGTTATGGTTCCTTCCGGTTTGGTTTCTTTACAAATCCTTGAAATCTCAAGATAGCTTTTTAATGTGTTAATTTATTAATTTACCGATGTGCTGATTAGAATATATTAAAAAAATTTGAATGGCAACAATTTTTACAAGAATAATAAATGGTGAGATTCCTTGCTACAAAATTGCTGAAGACGAAAATTATTTTGCATTCCTCGATATTAATCCGTTGACGAAAGGCCATACACTTGTAGTACCTAAAAAAGAAATCGATTATATTTTCGATGTTGAAGATGATATACTTGAAGGCATCATATTGTTTTCGAAAAAAATTGCCAGGGCTATTGATAAAGCAATGCCTTATAAAAGAGTTGGAATATCGGTAATTGGGTTGGAAGTCCCTCACGCCCATATTCACTTGATCCCATTTGATAAAATGTCGGAATTGAATTTTGCAAATCCCAAACTGAAGCTATCAAAAGAAGAATTCGAAAAAATTGCAGCGGCAATCAGGAAAGAATTATAAACTTTCTTCAATAAAATGAATGAGGCTGTGTATCGCTTTGATATGAATTTCCTGTACCCTATCGGAATATTTTGAAAACGGTGCACGAATTTCAAT
>CAVSGB010000050.1:0-11603 GCA_963726845.1 uncultured Bacteroidota bacterium
AATCGCTTCAGCCGTACCATGGATGATGACCAACTGGTTTGGCGTTACTGCCGAAGGTGCAGGAAAAGGCCATATACCTTTTTCGGTAACACTTTCATTTTATATTGGTGCTGTTGCTTTTATGGGTGCTGTATTGTGGACTGTTTTTACAACAAAAGAATATCCGCCCGAAATCGATGAATTTAAGGAAGCCAAAGTTAAAAAATTTGACTGGTCACTTGGCCTTAAGAGATATATTTGCATTATTCCTGAAATTACCCAGACGTATGTGGGAGCTTGGATTGGTCGAATTTTTTACCTGGATTGGTATGTTCTGTTTGTGGGTATATTTTCTGCCTGCAATATCAAAAGGCATTTTTAAAGCTGTACCAGGATCAGTAGAAATGGAAGCTGCAGGTTCCTGGGCTGGATTTTGTTTTGCAGTTTATAATGCAGTTTGCTTTGCATTTTCATTTGTATTGATATGGGTCACAAAATTCTTAGGGCCAAAGCTGATGCATTCGATATGTTTGCTGATCGGAGCTATGGGCCTTATTTTCGTGTCCTTTTTTAGTAGCCAATATTATTTATTGATTTCTATGATTGCCATCGGGATTGCCTGGTCAAGCATTTTATCTATGCCTTATGTTATGCTGACTTCAGCACTTCCAAAAGATAAAATTGGGGTTATGATGGGCATGTTTAACCTATTTATTGTTATACCTCAGATTATTGCCTCAAGTCTTCTGGGTTTTGTTATGAAAATATTTTTAAATAATGAACCTATGAATGCTATCCTACTTGGAGGGATCAGTATGGGGATTGCATCAATCCTTACTTATCTGGTAGTTAGTTATTCGAAAACAACTGATGCAGACGAAATAAAAACCGGAAACATTGCACATTAGAAATGCATTAGAATTAATTTCAATAATTTATGAATATTAAAGCCTGCCTTTTCGATCTCGATGGCGTAATTGTCGACACGGCAAAATACCACTTTATTGCCTGGCGGGAAATTGCCCGGGAATTGGGATTTGAATTTACCGAGGTCCGATAACGAAAGGCTTAAAGGTATTTCACGAATGCGGTCACTTGAAATACTATTAGAAATAGGTAAAATAGCTATAGATGAAGAAACTAAAGTTCTTCTTGCTGAAAAAAAGAATAACAATTATGTACAGTACATTTTAAAAATGGATCCCGGTGAAATATTGCCAGGAGTTAAAGAATTTATAAAGGAATGCAGGCTTTTCAAAATAAAAACTGCATTAGGTTCAGCCAGTAAAAATGCAATGGTTATTCTTAACCGTTTGCAAATTGCTGATCTCTTTGATGCAGTAATCGATGGAACAAAAGTTACGAAAGCAAAACCCGATCCCGAGATTTTCCTTAAAGGCGCCGAAGCTCTTAATATTCCTTATCAAAATTGTATTGTATTTGAAGATGCTGAAGCTGGTATCGAAGCTGCTATCGCTGCAAACATGAAATGTGTTGGAATCGGGAAGCCTGAGATTCTTGGAAAAGCCAACATAGTGATTCCCGGATTCATGGATTTTACTATTGAAAAACTAATAGAGCTAATTTAATATTTAAATAAAGATAAATCTTTCAATAATGAATAAATACCTGAAGAGTGATGAATGGTGCATTATAGAAGAAGGTTTCGAACCAAAAAACCATAAAGCATCTGAGAGTATTTTCAGCCTTGGAAACGGACACATGGGGCAAAGGGCAAATTTTGAAGAACGATATTCGGGAAAATCATTGCAGGGAAGTTATATTGCCGGAATTTATTATCCGGATAAAACCCGTGTCGGTTGGTGGAAAAACGGATACCCTGAATATTTTGCCAAGGTATTGAACTCTCCAAACTGGATTGGGATCGACGTTCAGGTAAACGAAAATTACCTTGATTTGAGTAAATGCCCTGTCGGTCCATTTATAAGGACATTAAATATGAAAGAAGGTTTTCTTTCGAGAAGTTTTATTGCTTCAATGCCTGAAGGCCCGAAAATAAAAGTTGAGTCGATAAGGTTCTTAAGCATGGCAAATCCTGAAATTGGCGCGATTAAATATTCTGTTACTCCAATCAATGAAAATATTGAATTGACTTTTACACCTTATATTGATGGAGATGTAAAAAATGAAGACTCAAATTATAACGAGAAGTTCTGGAATATACTGGAAACAGAATCGGATGCCGGTGAAAGTTTATTAATTGCCCAAACCAAAAAACTTGAATTTCATGCCGCATACAGAATGAAATATAACCTGGCTTTAAATGGTCAGCCTTTTCAAGTATCTCCGGACGTCATTAAGGACAATAAACTTGTCGGAAATAAAATAAAATTTAAGGTTGAAAAGGGACAAACTGCGACAATTTATAAATATGTTAGCGTTGTAACAAGTCTTAATTATCCTGTTGAAACACTTAAACACCGATCAGAAGAAGTTTTGGATATAGCTTGTAAAACTGGTTTTGAAACACTTTTTGATGAGCATAAAACAAAATGGGCTGAAATCTGGGACCATTGCGATATAATAATAAAAGGTGATATTGAAGCACAGCAGGGCATACGTTTCAATATATTTCATTTAAACCAAACTTACACAGGTGAAGATGAGCGGCTTAATATTGGCCCTTAAAGGATTTACCGGCGAGAAATATGGAGGAAGTACTTATTGGGATACCGAGGCATATTGCATACCGTTTTTTATTTCTACGGCACCATCTAAGGTTACGCGTAATTTGTTACTTTATCGATATAAACATTTACAAAAGGCTATAGAGAACGCCCAAAAACTTGGGTTTAAAAATGGTGCTGCGCTTTACCCGATGGTTACAATGAATGGCGAAGAATGTCACAACGAGTGGGAAATTACATTTGAAGAAATCCACAGAAACGGGGCAATTGCTTTTGCAATTTACAATTATATCAGGCATACAGGCGACGAGAAGTATCTGGCAGAATATGGACTTGAAGTCCTGATTGGGATTGCAAGGTTTTGGAGCCAACGTGTCAATTTTTCAAAAGAAAAAAATAAGTATGTCATTCTTGGCGTTACCCGCCCGAACGAATATGAGAATAATATCAACAACAATTGGTACACCAACACGCTGGCCAAATGGTGCCTCGAATACACAATTGAAACAATCGAGAAAATTAAAGCTAATTACAAACAGCAGTTCGATGAAATTGCAATAAGGACATATTTTAATGAAACCCCGGAAACAACTTTCTGGAAAGATATTATTGACAACCTGTATTTCGCTTTTGATGAAAAACTGAATATTTTTCTTCAACAGGACGGTTATCTTGATAAAGACCTGATGCCGGCAAATAAGCTTTCGCCAAAGGAACGCCCAATTAACCAGCATTGGAGTTGGAACCGTATCCTTCGCTCTTGCTTCATTAAACAAGCCGATACATTGCAGGGAATTTATTTGTTTGAAGAGCGGTTTGACACTGAATTTATTAAACGTCATTTCGAATTCTACGAATCGCGCACGGTACACGAGTCTTCTCTTTCGCCTTGTGTTCATTCTATTCTGGCAACAAGGATCGGTAATATTGAAAAAGCTTATGAATTGTACCTTCGTACGTCTCGTCTCGATTTGGACGACTATAATAACGAAGTTCACGAAGGCCTTCATATTACCAGCATGGCTGGTACCTGGATGTCAATTGTTGAAGGGTTTGGCGGGAAAAGGATTAAAAATGGCAAGCTTGAACTTCACCCTTTAATTCATAACAAATGGAAAGAATATTCATTCAGTATCCTTTTCAGGGAAAACAGCCTGCATATAAGTGTAAACAAAGAGTTTGTCAATATAAATTTTAACGGTGCACCAACCCATTGAATATTTTTGTTTATAATGAAAATGTTACGCTTATTCCGGGGCAGCAAACAAGGATTATGACCAGAAATACTTTTTAAGTGGCTGTTTTGGAATATTAGTATATAGCTTTAATTATTTGATTATTAAATATTGTAATCTTTTTTTTCAAACTTCCTAACCCTCCTTTTTAAGGAGGGATAAGTGCCGAACCCTGAGCGCAGTCGAAGGGTGCACTGTTATAGTCCCTTATTTTGGGGTTGGGGTTAATACATAAACAATTAAAATATAAATTCCAAAACAGTCCTCTAAGAAAATATTAAACTATTAATTGAAAAAAAATTGATATGAAAAACATTATTTACATCCTTTTATTTGCAATTATTGCATTCACAGGTATTTTTAGTTTAGTGTTCTGTGCCAGAAAAGCACCGGCAACAAAGCCACAGCTTTCTAATGTCAAACATGTAGAATGGTCAAAAAATGCAGTAATATACGAGGCAAACATCAGGCAATATTCGCCTGAAGGTACATTCAAGGCATTTGCTAAAGACTTGCCCAGGCTGAAAGAACTGGGAATAGATATTATTTGGGTAATGCCCATCAATCCAATTGGAGAAAAGAACAGGAAAGGCAAGCTGGGAAGTTATTATTCAGTTAAAGATTATAAGGCAATAAATCCGGAATATGGGAATCTTGATGATTTCAAAAATATGGTAAACGAAACCCATAAACTTGGGATGAAGCTTATTATTGATTGGGTGCCCAACCACTCTGCATGGGACAATGAATTGCTGCAAACACATCCCGAATATTATTTGAAAGATTCGCTCGGAAAATTTGTTTCACCATTCGATTGGACAGATGTTGTACGTTTCAATTATAAAAACCCCGGGATGCGAAAATGGATGATTGAAACCATGAAGTACTGGCTTATAGAAACCAACATCGACGGCTTCAGGTGCGATGTGGCACACATGGTCCCGGTTGAATTTTGGGATTCCTGTAGAATGGAACTGGATAAAGTGAAACCAATTTTTTTTCTTGCCGAAGCCGACCAGCCGCAACTTCATTTGAATGCCTACGACATGAGTTATGACTGGAGATTTCATTATGTTATGAATAGTATTGCAAAAGGGAAAATGAACGCTAATGATATAGAAAAACACTTTGCCTGGGTCGATACAATTTATCCTGCAGGCTCTATTCTCATGGAGTTTACTTCAAACCACGATGAGAATTCGTGGAACGGGACAGAATTTGAAAGACTTGGAAATGGTGCACAAACATTTTCGGTTCTGGCTGCAACAGTTCCCGGAATGTTGTTAATATATAATGGACAGGAAGCAGCCTTTAACCGTCGGTTGAAATTCTTTGAAAAAGATACGATTGACTGGAAAAATAATTCTTTCTCTGATTTCTACAAAAAATTAATTGAAATAAAAAAGCAAAACAAAGCGCTTTGGAATGGTTTGGAAGGCGGCACATTTGAACGGATAAAAACTACAGACAACAAACATATTTTTGCTTTTAAACGGGAAAGAGATGGTAATAATGTAGTTGTAATCCTTAACCTTACCGGGAAAACAAAATCATTTGCTATTCGAAGTGACAAAGCAAATGGGGATTATAATGAAATTTTTAGCGGAAGCAAAATTGATTTAATGAATAATAAAAAAATTGTTTTAAAGGAATGGCAGTATCTGGTTATGATAAAAGACTAATAAAGCCATTTAAGGTATTAGGTATTTGATTGAAAATTCATCTGCCTTCTCATATTAAATGCCAATAAATTAGCATTTAATATGAGAAGGCAGATGAATTTTCAATCAAATACCTAATACCTTAAATGGCTTTATTAGTCTTTTATCATAACCAGATACTGCCATTCCTTTAAAACAATTTTTTTATTATTCATTAAATCAATTTTGCTTCCGCTAAAAATTTCATTATAATCCCCATTTGCTTTGTCACTTCGAATAGCAAATGATTTTGTTTTCCCGGTAAGGTTAAGGATTACAACTACATTATTACCATCTCTTTCCCGTTTAAAAGCTAAAATATGTTTGTTGTCTTGTAGTTTTTATCCGTTCAAATGTGCCGCCTTCCAAACCATTCCAAAGCGCTTTGTTTTGCTTTTTTATTTCAATTAATTTTTTGTAGAAATCAGAGAAAGAATTATTTTTCCAGTCAATCGTATCTTTTTCAAAGAATTTCAACCGACGGTTAAAGGCTGCTTCCTGTCCATTATATATTAACAACATTCCGGGAACTGTTGCAGCCAGAACCGAAAATGTTTGTGCACCATTTCCAAGTCTTTCAAATTCTGTCCCGTTCCACGAATTCTCATCGTGGTTTGAAGTAAACTCCATGAGAATAGAGCCTGCAGGATAAATTGTATCGACCCAGGCAAAGTGTTTTTCTATATCATTAGCGTTCATTTTCCCTTTTGCAATACTATTCATAACATAATGAAATCTCCAGTCATAACTCATGTCGTAGGCATTCAAATGAAGTTGCGGCTGGTCGGCTTCGGCAAGAAAAAAAATTGGTTTCACTTTATCCAGTTCCATTCTACAAGATCCCAAAATTCAACCGGGGCCATTGTGTGCCACATCCCACCTGAAGCCGTCGATGTTGGTTTCTATAAGCCGGTACTTCATGGTTTCAATCATCCATTTTCGCATCTCCGGGGTTTTTATAATTGAAACGTAAAACATCTGTCCAATTGAATGGTGAAAGAATTTTCCGAGCGAATCTTTCAAATAATATTCGGGATGTGTTTGCAGCAATTCATTGTCCCATGCAGAGTGGTTGGGCACCCAATCAATAATAAGCTTCATCCCAAGTTTATGGGTTTCGTTTACCATATTTTTGAAATCATCAAGATTCCCATATTCCGGATTTATTGCCTTATAATCTTTAACTGAATAATAACTTCCCAGCTTGCCTTTCCTGTTCTTTTCTCCAATTGGATTGATGGGCATTACCCAAATAATATCTATTCCCAGTTCTTTCAGCCTGGGCAAGTCTTTAGCAAATGCCTTGAATGTACCTTCAGGCGAATATTGCCTGATGTTTGCCTCGTATATTACTGCATTTTTTGACCATTCTACATGTTTGACATTAGAAAGCTGTGGCTTTGTTGCCGGTGCTTTTCTGGCACAGAACACTAAACTAAAAATACCTGTGAATGCAATAATTGCAAATAAAAGGATGTAAATAATGTTTTTCATATCAATTTTTTTTCAATTAATAGTTTAATATTTTCTTAGAGGACTGTTTTGGAATTTATATTTTAATTGTTTATGTATTAACCCCAACCCCAAAATAAGGGACTATAACAGTGCACCCTTCGACTGCGCTCAGGGTTCGGCACTTATCCCTCCTTAAAAAGGAGGGTTAGGAAGTTTGAAAAAAAAGATTACAATATTTAATAATCAAATAATTAAAGCTATATACTAATATTCCAAAACAGCCACTTAAAAAGTATTTCTGGTCATAATCCTTGTTTGCTGCCCCGGAATAAGCGTAACATTTTCATTATAAACAAAAATATTCAATGGGTTGGTCCCGTTAAAATTTATATTGACAAACTCTTTGTTTACACTTATATGCAGGCTGTTTTCCCTGAAAAGGATACTGAATGAATATTCTTTCCATTTGTTATGAATTAAAGGGTGAAGTTCAAGCTTGCCATTTTTAATCCTTTTCCCGCCAAACCCTTCAACAATTGACATCCAGGTACCAGCCATGCTGGTAATATGAAGGCCTTCGTGAACTTCGTTATTATAGTCGTCCAAATCGAGACGAGACGTACGAAGGTACAATTCATAAGCTTTTTCAATATTACCGATCCTTGTTGCCAGAATAGAATGAACACAAGGCGAAAGAGAAGACTCGTGTACCGTGCGCGATTCGTAGAATTCGAAATGACGTTTAATAAATTCAGTGTCAAACCGCTCTTCAAACAAATAAATTCCCTGCAATGTATCGGCTTGTTTAATGAAGCAAGAGCGAAGGATACGGTTCCAACTCCAATGCTGGTTAATTGGGCGTTCCTTTGGCGAAAGCTTATTTGCCGGCATCAGGTCTTTATCAAGATAACCGTCCTGTTGAAGAAAAATATTCAGTTTTTCATCAAAAGCGAAATACAGGTTGTCAATAATATCTTTCCAGAAAGTTGTTTCCGGGGTTTCATTAAAATATGTCCTTATTGCAATTTCATCGAACTGCTGTTTGTAATTAGCTTTAATTTTCTCGATTGTTTCAATTGTGTATTCGAGGCACCATTTGGCCAGCGTGTTGGTGTACCAATTGTTGTTGATATTATTCTCATATTCGTTGGCCGGTAACGCCAAGAATGACATACTTATTTTTTTCTTTTGAAAAATTGACACGTTGGCTCCAAAACCTTGCAATCCCAATCAGGACTTCAAGTCCATATTCTGCCAGATACTTCTCGTCGCCTGTATGCCTGATATAATTGTAAATTGCAAAAGCAATTGCCCCGTTTCTGTGGATTTCTTCAAATGTAATTTCCCACTCGTTGTGACATTCTTCGCCATTCATTGTAACCATCGGGTAAAGCGCAGCACCATTTTTAAACCCAAGTTTTTGGGCGTTCTCTATAGCTTTTTGTAAATGTTTATATCGATAAAGTAACAAATTACGCGTAACCTTAGATGGTGCCGTAGAAATAAAAAACGGTATGCAATATGCCTCGGTATCCCAATAAGTACTTCCTCCATATTTCTCGCCGGTAAATCCTTTTGGGCCAATATTAAGCCGCTCATCTTCACCTGTGTAAGTTTGGTTTAAATGAAATATATTGAAACGTATGCCCTGCTGTGCTTCAATATCACCTTTTATTATTATATCGCAATGGCTCCAGTTTCAGCCCATTTTGTTTTATGCTCATCAAAAAGTGTTTCAAAACCAGTTTTACAAGCTATATCCAAAACTTCTTCTGATCGGTGTTTAAGTGTTTCAACAGGATAATTAAGACTTGTTACAACGCTAACATATTTATAAATTGTCGCAGTTTGTCCCTTTTCAACCTTAAATTTTATTTTATTTCCGACAAGTTTATTGTCCTTAATGACGTCCGGAGATACTTGAAAAGGCTGACCATTTAAAGCCAGGTTATATTTCATTCTGTATGCGGCATGAAATTCAAGTTTTTTGGTTTGGGCAATTAATAAACTTTCACCGGCATCCGATTCTGTTTCCAGTATATTCCAGAACTTCTCGTTATAATTTGAGTCTTCATTTTTTACATCTCCATCAATATAAGGTGTAAAAGTCAATTCAATATTTTCATTGATTGGAGTAACAGAATATTTAATCGCGCCAATTTCAGGATTTGCCATGCTTAAGAACCTTATCGACTCAACTTTTATTTTCGGGCCTTCAGGCATTGAAGCAATAAAACTTCTCGAAAGAAAACCTTCTTTCATATTTAATGTCCTTATAAATTGACCGACAGGGCATTTACTCAAATCAAGGTAATTTTCGTTTACCTGAACGTCGATCCCAATCCAGTTTGGAGAGTTCAATACCTTGGCAAAATATTCAGGGTATCCGTTTTTCCACCAACCGACACGGGTTTTATCCGGATAATAAATTCCGGCAATATAACTTCCCTGCAATGATTTTCCCGAATATCGTTCTTCAAAATTTGCCCTTTGCCCCATGTGTCCGTTTCCAAGGCTGAAAATACTCTCAGATGCTTTATGGTTTTTTGGTTCGAAACCTTCTTCTATAATGCACCATTCATCACTCTTCAGGTATTTATTCATTATTGAAAGATTTATCTTTATTTAAATATTAAATTAGCTCTATTAGTTTTTCAATAGTAAAATCCATGAATCCGGGAATCACTATGTTGGCTTTTCCAAGAATCTCAGGCTTCCCGATTCCAACACATTTCATGTTTGCAGCGATAGCAGCTTCGATACCAGCTTCAGCATCTTCAAATACAATACAATTTTGATAAGGAATATTAAGAGCTTCGGCGCCTTTAAGGAAAATCTCGGGATCGGGTTTTGCTTTCGTAACTTTTGTTCCATCGATTACTGCATCAAAGAGATCAGCAATTTGCAAACGGTTAAGAATAACCATTGCATTTTTACTGGCTGAACCTAATGCAGTTTTTATTTTGAAAAGCCTGCATTCCTTTATAAATTCTTTAACTCCTGGCAATATTTCACCGGGATCCATTTTTAAAATGTACTGTACATAATTGTTATTCTTTTTTTCAGCAAGAAGAACTTTAGTTTCTTCATCTATAGCTATTTTACCTATTTCTAATAGTATTTCAAGTGACCGCATTCGTGAAATACCTTTAAGCCTTTCGTTATGAACCTCGGTAAATTCAAATCCCAATTCCCGGGCAATTTCCCGCCAGGCAATAAAGTGGTATTTTGCCGTGTCGACAATTACGCCATCGAGATCGAAAAGGCAGGCTTTAATATTCATAAATTATTGAAATTAATTCTAATGCATTTCTAATGTGCAATGTTTCCGGTTTTTATTTCGTCTGCATCAGTTGTTTTCGAATAACTAACTACCAGATAAGTAAGGATTGATGCAATCCCCATACTGATCCCTCCAAGTAGGATAGCATTCATAGGTTCATTATTTAAAAATATTTTCATAACAAAACCCAGAAGACTTGAGGCAATAATCTGAGGTATAACAATAAATAGGTTAAACATGCCCATCATAACCCCAATTTTATCTTTTGGAAGTGCTGAAGTCAGCATAACATAAGGCATAGATAAAATGCTTGACCAGGCAATCCCGATGGCAATCATAGAAATCAATAAATAATATTGGCTACTAAAAAAGGACACGAAAATAAGGCCCATAGCTCCGATCAGCAAACATATCGAATGCATCAGCTTTGGCCCTCAGAATTTTGTGACCCATATCAATACAAATGAAAATGCAAAGCAAACTGCATTATAAACTGCAAAACAAAATCCAGCCCAGGAACCTGCAGCTTCCATTTCTACTGATCCTGGTACAGCTTTAAAAATGCCTTTTGATATTGCAGGCAGAAAATATACCCACAAACAGAACATACCAATCCAGGTAAAAAATTGACCAATCCAAGCTCCCACATACGTCTGGGTAATTTCAGGAATAATGCAAATATATCTCTAAGGCCAAGTGACCAGTCAAATTTTTTAACTTTGGCTTCCTTAAATTCATCGATTTCGGGCGGATATTCTTTTGTTGTAAAAACAGTCCACAATACAGCACCCATAAAAGCAACAGCACCAATATAAAATGAAAGTGTTACCGAAAAAGGTATATGGCCTTTTCCTGCACCTTCGGCAGTAACGCCAAACCAGTTGGTCATCATCCATGGCATGGCTGAAGCAATTGTTCCTCCTAATCCTATAAACAAAGATTGAATTGCAAAACCTTTAGAATTTTGTTCTTTAGGAAGATTATCTGCAACTAAGGCACGAAAAGGCTGCATACTTGCATTAATTGTTCCATCCAACACCCATAGCAATCCGGCAGCTATCCAAATTGAAGGAGAATTGGGCATAAGTATCAAAGCCAAAGATGCCAAAATAGCGCCTCCCGAAATATAGGGGCGCTGCGGGTGGAACCTTGTCCATGTACGATCGCTTGCCTGTCCGATAATTGGTTGATAAGGACTCCCGTCACAGGAGCTGCAAGCCACAAAATTGCTATATTAGAAGCATTGGCGCCCAAGTATGTATAAATAGCGCTCATATTTGCCATTTGCAAGCCCCATCCGAAT
>CAVSGB010000051.1:0-5681 GCA_963726845.1 uncultured Bacteroidota bacterium
ACCATCGCTACTGCGGGCGGCACGGATCTGACCGCGACCGAGGCGGCGGACGCGGACCGCCAGCATTTGCATGATCTGGTCATGACCGCTTTGGATCAACAGGCAAAAGAGGAGATCAACGCTTCGATTGGCGCGGACTATTTTCTTTTGCCCAACACATTGAAAGCGGATGCACCATCGCAGGAGGTCTATGATCCGCCTGCTGGACAACCGGGAGATACGCTGAAATTAACCGTGAGTGTTCAATATAATGCACAATACGTAACCGCTGACGATTTCAGTTAAATTGGCCGGAACTCATATTGGACGCGTCCACGCCTGACGGTTTTGTTCCCAAGCCGGATACATTGCAATTCAACTCAACGAATGTTTTTACAGTGGATCAATCCGGCTCGATTCATTTCAGCCTGCAAGCGGAGCGCACTGTGATTTACAGATCTCGTCTGCGGAAGTGATCTTCTTGGTGCGCGGACTTTCGCCGGCCCGTGCAAAACAAACTTTGCAGTCCAAGCTTCCGCTGGCTGCGCCGCCAGAAATTGTTTTAGTCGAGTTCTTTTGCAATGGCAATAGCGGCTATAGTTCCATCGGCCACGGCAGTAGTTATCTGGCGGTATTTCTTGCTTATTACATCGCCAACCGCAAATACACCCTGAATATTGGTCCGCATGTCTTCATCGGTTTTAATATAGCCCCAATTGTCTAAGTTGAGCTTGTCTTTGAATAAATTAATATTTGCTTTAAACCCAATAAAAATGAACACTCCATCGCTTACGAGCATTGTAATTTCTTTGGTTTTAAGGTTCTCGACCTCAGTAATAATTTTGTCGCCTTCTCTTGTAAATGCCCGTGGTTCGTATTCAAAAAGAACTTTCACTTTCGAATTTGAAAGAAGTTTTTCCTGTGCTTTTTTATTTGCTGTGAGTTTGTCGAACTGGTGAACCATTGTAATTTTACTTGCAAACCGAGCAATAAAATCGGATTCTTCAACTGCTGAATTACCTCCACCAATTACTACAACTTCTTTGTCAACAAAATATTTTGCATCGCAGGTGGCACAATACGAAATGCCTTTACCTTTTAATTCCTTCTCTCCGGGTGCACCTGTTAAATTAGGCGATGTACCGGTAGCAATGATAATACGTTTAGCTTTGAGTGTTTCGAATTCATCGATTATTACTTCTTTCTTTTCAAGGTCAACTTTGGTTACATCTACAGCCACTTTATACACTGTCCCACAAAGCTTGGTTTGTTCACTCATGTTGTGTGAGAGCATATACCCAGCCTGAGGTTCAATGAAGCCAGGATAATTAGAAACTTCATGTGTGGTAGAAACATGACCTCCCGGCAATGCAATATCCACCATAACAGTATTGACTTTAGCCTGGCATAGGTACAATCCTGCTGTTAATCCACCGAGCCAGCGCCAAGAATAATAACATCGAATTCAGTAACAGATGGTTTAATTTGCGATTTGATTGCTTTCACCTTTTTCTACAGGGATCATGCTGTCTAAATGGCCAATTATATCACTACGTTTTATGCCACCAGTTAACCTTTCAGTCATTTCTTTTCCGTTATCAAAAAACAACAGCGTAGGTGAAGATTTAACACCTAATTTGTCTGCCAATTCACGATTTTGCTGACGGAAGATTTTAAGGAATTTAATTTCGTTTCCATATAATTTTGAAAGTCCTTCAAATTTAGGTGCCAATGCCTCACATGGCGGACATTCGGAAGAATAAAAATCAAGGACAACTTTACCCCCTTGGAGTACTTCTTTGTCGAATTCTGACGTGGCTATTTCATTCATAATTTTAGTTTTTAATGTTCAATTCATTATTGTTAATTAACAGTATAAAATTTGTTTAATTGATTCTATGAAAGTTACAACAATAATGCAACATTTTTGCAGACGTTTTCTGAAATTAATTTAACAATAAAATATCCTTAATTGCCTTGTCGAATGTCTGACGTGGCAGCGCTCCCATAGCAGCCTGTGGCTGTCCATTCATAGGAACAAAAAGCAAAGTGGGGATGCTTGAAATCCCGAATGCACCTGCTAATTCACGTTCGCTCTCGGTATCTACCTTATAAACTATCAATTTTCCTGCATAATCCTTCGCAATTTCCTGAAGGATTGGGGCAACCATTTTGCATGGGCCGCACCAGTCAGCGTAAAAGTCTATAATTGCAGGAAGCTCACCAGCATATTTCCATTCTTTGCTTACTTCGTAGTTAAATACTCTGTTCTTGAATTCTTCTGTAGTTAAATAAACTACCTCATTAACCATTGTTTCCATTTTTCTATTTTTAATACTTAATAATTACTTTCATTTCTTGAATCACATGTTAAACATGGAATATTTACAAAGAATAAACCTATTACGATTCCTGCCATTAAATCTCCATAAATATTGTTTGCATAAGGATTGTTACCAGACACACTGAATAATATCAAGCCTAAAATTGAACCAATTACAGCGCCTTTTAATGGTTTTAGAAACCAGGGTGATTTAATGAATTCCTTGCAATTTCTTGGTTTTATTGAGCAATTGTCTTCCATATTTGGTGTAATAAATATCTGAGGACAAAGATAAGTAATAAGATTGAATAAATCGTTATAATAACACTAAAATAAATCACATGAATGACACTTTATTTATTAACTAAATAATCGGCTATTTTCAGAAAAGTCAATATTTGAACATTTTATGATTTTACTCTTCCTTTTTTTGTCGAAAAAAAGGAAGCAAAAAACTCTTGACGAAATGAACTCGCGCCGCCTCCTTCGTCGGCTTTACTCAAACAGCATTTCGTCGAAAAGGAATTTTTAGTTTACGCTTCGCGAAGCTTCAATTTAGATTGATGATTTTAGGATTCAGTTTATAGAAATAAATAACTTTAGAATTGAAATGCGATTTTTAAAAGTAAGATGCAAAGCCCAATTCTAAAAGTTCTTTTACTGGTCGGCAATCGGTTGAGCATATTTTACCTGAATTGTTTTTTGCAACAGAGCCACAGCCTCCACCACATGCCAACTGCAAACTGCAGTTTTTACATTCAGGAATGGATGTTACATCACGTTTTTCCCATTCGTTCACCTGATTTTTATTAGAACTTATTTCAGGATAAAAAGTGCCTAGTGATTCATCCGCTTTTCCAACGGTAGCTGTACAAGGGTAAATGTGGCCTGTGTAATCGAAAGCCCATTCTGTTTTGCAAGCAGGACATGAATCGAATAACGGGTCGGGCAAACTGCCATTCTCTGAAAGAAACTTTGATATTGAATAGGCAGGTTTGTAAAATTCTATGATGTGCGGATTTTGTTTTATTATTCCATAAAGCGATTCATATAATGAAACCCGGCTAAAAAGTTTATTGGGCGCTGATTGGCAATGATGCAATTCGTAATTACGGCCAATTTGTGTCTTAAAGAATTGGCTTTTTGTCCAGCCTTTATCAATAGCAAATCGTGCTAATTCAGAAAGGTTGTTTATATTTTCTTTATCAATTACCATTCTTAGATTAACAGTGAGTTTGTTGGATATACAAGCATCAACGCTTTCCACTATTTCATCAAAAGTGCCGGCTCCGCCTTTTAAAACACGGCGTGTATTATGAATGGCAGCAGTGCCATCAAGGGTAATTTGGATTTCACGTACATGGCCTTGTTTTAAAATATCAATATATTCGACTAATGTATAACCATTGGTAACAAAGCAAACATCAATATTGACCTCATTGGTCTTTTGGATTAGATATGAAATAATCTCTTTTTGTTTTGGTGAGTTTAACAAGGGTTCTCCTCCAAAAACTGTAACATATTTTCGTTTTCCGGCAAATTCTTTCTGAACGTAAGTAAAAAACGAATCAATGATTTCACTGGTCAATATGCCTTTAGAAGGTGCATATTCATCCTGGTAACAATAAGAACATGCAAAATTGCAACTGTAATTCGGGACGAAAAATAATTGGATTTCATCCTTATCACGTTCATCAATAAAATCGAGATATTTGTTGCGATAGATTTTACTTTCTTCGGCTTCTTCAATAAGGTAGCCTTTTTCGGACAATTCATTTATAAAATTATCGTTTACAATTGCCTCATTGTTTTTGACCTTATTAATTTGTTCAGCATCGGCAGGGCTTAAAATATCAGCATTCCCTGTCAAAAGGTTTACAATAAAGAAATTTTCTGAATCCTTTATTTTTGAGAATATGTTGTGTTTGGAAAAAATCATAAAATCAATTACAAATGACTAATTACCAATGTGATGAAAAAAAAGTAAAAGCCAAGAATCAAGAAATTATTAACCGTAAAGTTTACCCTGATTCCTGACCCTTATTAAATTAATCGTGGCAACCAGCCACATTTCTTGATGTTTTGGCGCAACACTGCGCAACTTTCGTTTTAACTAAAACATCTTTTTTTCTGATTAAACTTGTCATATTAAAATGTATTAAAAAATTATTGAACTAATAAAACTTCATTTATAGCTTTCACAAGGGATTCTTTGGGTAAAACACCCATAGCGGCTTGAGGTTGACCTTTTGCAGGAATAAACAAAAGTGTTGGCAAACTTGAAATACCCATGCTTTGTGACAATAGCTTTTCAACATCGGTATCAACTTTGTAAACAACTATTTTTCCGGAAAATTCTTTTGCAATTTCTTCTACCCTTGGCGATAATTGCCTGCAAGGACTACACCAGGTTGCATAAAAGTCAATAATGGCTGGCATACTGCCTTCATATTTCCATTGTTTATTGATTTCGTAATTGAATATCTTTTGTTTAAAGGTTTCGTTTGTTAATACAATTACTTCACCAATTGCATTGGTGTTATTCTTTGTTTTTTCAGGATTGCCTGCATTACAATTGCTTAATAATAATGCAAAGGCAAGTGATAATAAAATAATACTCTTTCTCATTATAGTAAATTTAATGATTTTTCTTTCTGTTTTTTAGTTGCTACAGTTACATTTTCCAGAAGGTTTTTTGCCTGCAATTGTCCAACTGGCAACCTTTATCTTTCCTTTTTCATAAGGTGCTGATTCTTCTAAAATACTGACATTTGAGAACCCTGCAATTTCAAGTTGTTTTAAATATTCATCACGTGTTACTGAACCTGCCCAACATTCGGCAATTGCTACCGGATCGTTTTTATATTCTTCAGGAACAGGACTGGTTGAATAAATATCGCTGATCACAAAACGTCCACCTTTTTTAAGTATCCGGTAAATTTCGTTCCATACAGCCTGTTTGTCAGAAGCATGATTAATTGTGCAATTCGATATGATGAGATCTGCAATATTATCATTAAGCAATATTTTTTCTAAGTTGCTATGAATGAATTTAACATTTGTAATGCCCACTCGTTCGGCCGTGCTAAATGCTTTTTCAATCATTCCTTCTGAAATATCCACACCAAATACAAAACCGCTTTTGCCCACAGCTTCTGCAAGCCTTATTACATCGGTGCCCCTTCCGCTTCCTAAATCAACACAAACTTCATTGGGTTGGGCTTCGGCATAATTTACGGCACTTCCGCAGGAAAGACAACAATCTGATGTTGCCAGCTCAGTGTAACGTTTGTTAATTTCTACTAAACTCATTTTTATTAATTTGAAGATTTGAAAATGTACAAATAACAATACGTAATCTACTCAGTAGGTTATACAT
>CAVSGB010000052.1:0-4019 GCA_963726845.1 uncultured Bacteroidota bacterium
TTTGTCGGAGTTACCATTTTCACAGATTGGTTGTTCTATTAAAACAGAAATATCAAACAAATAAAGATAATTATGAAGAAAAGAATTTTTAGTTCTGTCCTGATGCTTTTGTTGACAATTAGTTTTGTCAGTTTTGCACAACAAAAAATTGCCACTGCATCGTTTGTTACCGATAACCACGATTTTGGTAAAATTAACGAAGCGGATGGCCCGGCAACTTATCAATTTACATTTACAAATACTGGAGGCGAACCACTTATACTTTCGGATGTAAAAGCATCGTGCGGCTGTACAACGCCAAGCTGGTCGAAAGAACCGGTATTGCCTGGCGCCAAAGGGTTTATAAATGTTACTTACAACCCACAGGGAAGGCCCGGACGATTTGATAAAACTATTACTGTTACATCAAACACCGATCCGCCTACACAACAGTTAAAAATTTCAGGCGAAGTAATTCCCAAAGCACCTTCCGTTGAAGACCAATATCCTAACAACATAGGAGGCTTACGATTGAAGTCGAACCAGATTGCCATGAACAATATTAATCCCGGTATGAAATCGACCAAAACAATGGATGTATTTAACAGCACAGACCAACCTATGAGTGTTGCTTTTTATGAAGTGCCGAAACATATTTCCATAAAAATTACACCAGAAGAAATCCCATCAAAAGGTAAAGCTGCAATCGAAGTTATTTATGATGCATCGATGAAAAATGATTGGGGGATTATGTTCGACCGGGTTAAAATGAAATTAAACGATAAAGAAAACGGCTCTTACCAGATTACCGTGAGCGCTAACATACAGGAAGATTTTTCGCAGCTCACTGAAGAACAGAAAAAGAATGCGCCAAAAATTGAATTCGATAATGTAACCTTCAACTTCGATACGATAAAGTCCGGCGATAAAGCCGACCATGTTTATACTTTTAAAAATACCGGCAAAAGCGACCTTATCATCAGGAAAGTAACCCCCAGCTGTGGTTGTACCGTTGCCAACCTCGACAACAAAGTAATTAAACCGGGCGATTCGGGCAATATTTCAGCAAATTTCAATTCTGCCGGCAAGAACGGTAACACCAGTAAAACCATTACAGTAATTTCCAACGACCCGACAAACGCACGGGCAGTTCTATGGATAAAAGGGTTTATTAAACAATAGAGAGGTCAGGATACATAGCGCAGTTAAAGCTGCAAACTATAGAACGCGTATGACGCTGATTTAACTGATTTATGTGGATTTTGAGAGCAAAGTTTGCTAAAAAAACAAAGTTTTACAATGTAATATTATAAAAACATAATCCCCACCCTTTCCGGCATGAGCATTTGGCGGGTTTAGCTGTGCTGAACTCCCTTCGGTCGGTTCGGAGTGCTGAACTATCAAAATACACAAAACCTTGATGCGGGATTGAAAGATAAATAACCGTATAAACCCCGCCAATGCTTATGAGCTAACGCACGTTGTACTGCGTGATTATTTTATTATATCTGTAAGTATGTTTTTAAATTCTGCCAATTCCTTTGAAGAAAGCCTACCCAAATCGGCAATTTTAGCATCTCTTTTTAAGGTAACAATCCTATCGACTTTTATTATTGAACCAACTCTTAAATTATTTACTTTATTTGGTTTAACAATATTTCTCTTCGTGAAAACTTTGAAGGAACAACTGAACTTATTGCAGATACTACTAAATCCTTGTACTTATCATCAGTTTCTGTTATTATAACTGCAGGTTTAACCTTTTTATTTGTCAATTCAGCAAATGGAAATGGAATCAAGATAATTTCACCAATCTTCATTTTATCTTAGGTTTCGAGGTTACATAATCTTGATAAATGTCCTCTCTTGCATCATTCCAGAAATCCAATCCTTTTGTCTGAGCTGAAAAATCCCGCAAATCACTGTCATATTGTTTTATTTCTTCAATAAAAGTAACTACGACCTTGTATTTCTTTTTTTCAGTTATCTTATCTGTAATCCTAACAGCTTTACCATCATATATTCCATGTACAGAAATCATAATAATGTTTTTTACAAATATACATCATTTAAGACATTTTCAATGAGCTAAGTTCGTTATGCTGTACTACATCCCTACGGGATTGGTTAATACTTATTTTGATGTGTTGGTAAAATATATGAAAGTCCCGTATGGGACAAAATATTGGTAGAGAAAGTATTTCAATTGAGATTTTAATGTGCTGTAAGGTACACAGAAATATTAATATTCAACTGGTTTGAAGATAAACCGTTCATCGTATTCTATTTCAAAAGCATTCAAAAACTCCTCGTATTCTTCAATGAATGTTTTTTTCATATGATGGTGTTCTTGCGATTGTATGTAATGGATTACCTGATCTGTTTGTGATTTGCTATATGAAAAGGCGCCATAACCTTCTTGCCATGAAAACTTGCTGTGAATAAACCTTCTTTCGTTAACCCATTTAGACGAATCGCCCTTTATCTGCTGCATTAATTCAGATATTGATTGCGTAGGCCTCATGCCAAAGTAAATATGTAAATGATCAGGCATGCCGTTTATTGCAAGAAGTTTATGATTATGGTTTTGAATGATTCCAGAAATGTATTTATACAATTCATCTTTCCATTGTTTACCAATAATGCAATCACGATTTTGCACACTAAAAACTGCCTGAACTTTTCTCATGACCGAAGGGAATAATGTGAATTTGAGTGCAGGTATTTGCCATAATTATTTATATTTCGTCCCATATGGGACTGATGAGAATAAAAAATAATAATTCTACCAATATTAGGTTCCTAACGGAACAACAAAACCAAATATAATATAAATTCTTTTCAGCACATCAAAATATAAAATTACTGCAGGATTTGAAGTGCGGGCGGAAATTATTCTTCTACAAATATACTGCCCCGCCGGGGCAGGAATAATGTATAAAGTCGCGTATTTACGAACCCCAACGGGCTCAGCGAAGCTAAATATTTGCAGAAAAGCAAAATAGAATCCTTATAAGACCCGGAGGGGCGAAATATATACTATTACATTGTAAAACTTTGTTTTTTTAGCAAACTTTGCTCTCAAAATCAGCGTAAATCCGTTCAATCCGCGTCATCCGCGTTCTATTGTTTGCAGCTTTAGCTGTGCTATGGAATGTAAAGATGTGAGCATAGCCATGCTTACAAAGGAGGGCTAACTGCTGAACCCTGAGCTTTGGACACTGAGAGTAGTCGAAGGGTACACTATTATAGCCCCTTTTCAAGGGGTTGGGGTTTGAAAATGCAATAAAAATTTAATGCGTTTGCCCTGTCCGAACATCACTTTCTCTTTTATTCATTGGATAATTAAGTTTCAGATGTCCGAATTTAACTATCCTGGTAGTTATCTCTATTGCTTATATATTTTCAATCTTTTCACAAGGATAACCAATTATGAGTAAAAGATTAATAGTTTGGTTTGGTCTTTCTTAAAATGCCCTGCGAACAGGTTTAATAAAAAAGCCGCACCAATTTTTGATGCTGCTTTTTTATTTCTGCTACCTCGGCTTGGGTTTTGGCTTGGGTTTTGGTTTTGGCTTCGGTTCAGGCAAATGTGGTTGGGTGGGATTAGTAGGGGTACCCAATAGCAATAATTCAATAATATTTGTTACCATACAATTAAATATTTTTTCTGCCTACTCTTTTAAAGCTTTTCGGCTTCTGCTTTTTAACTATTTTTGGTAAATATTTATCTGCAATGATTAAAAACCTTGTCTGCTCTATTGCCATTATTTTGTTAATTACTGTATTTTGTAAACGCGATAGAAATATACAACAATCTCTCGATTCAGGCAAAAATTTCTATGACAAAGCATTAACATTTCAAAATAATTATCAATACGACAGTGCAATTTTTTATTACCAAAAAGAAATAAAAGAAAAACTTATTGATTCGACCTATATTAAAACTTTGATTGGGCTTAGTAGTGTTTATTGGCGCACTTATTTGCCTGACAGTGCTAAATATTATTATCAGAAATCATCGGAATATTATAAAGTAA
>CAVSGB010000053.1:0-5624 GCA_963726845.1 uncultured Bacteroidota bacterium
TCTTTGTTTATAATTTTCATAAGAAATGTGAAGCGCTTTTTCTTCAAGCCTTTCTTCAGTAAAAACAATAACAGGATTGTTTTTTTTAGGAATATATTGAAGAATTTGTGCACTTGCCAATTTGCTCAGGTATTTATATATAGTATCGAAATTGGTGTTGCTCCTTTTTGCAAGTATGGCTTCGTCTATACCTACAAATTGGCTGAACAACCCTTCGTAAGAGCGCAACAATAGTTTTATAAAAGTATCGAAAGCTGAATTGGCTACCTGGAATTTATACAAATCATCGCGGCTTACAAGGAAATGGACCTTTGACGGGTTGTTCAATTCATCTGTCAATTCAATGTAACCTTCCTGTTCAAGGACTTTTAAACAGCTGTGAGTTGTCTGGATATTAAATTTATAGTTGGCTGCAAATTCTCCAAGCTTGAAATCGTAAGCCATATACTTTCCGGCACTAATTGGAATTTGCAAATAATTGCCAAGTGCATTATAGGTTTCTTTAATAGTCTTAATTTCCGGGAAATTTGTTTCTACACGTTTATCCGCACTTAATTTATCTGAATTATTGTAAAGTAATACGGCAAATGCTTTTTTTTCGTCACGCCCGGCACGTCCGGCTTCCTGGAAATATGCCTCTGGCGAATCTGGTAAATCGAAATGCACGACCAAACGCACATCGGGTTTGTCGATTCCCATTCCGAAAGCATTTGTTGCTACAATAATTCGCGTCTTGCCTTTCATCCACGATGTCTGTTTATGGCTTCTCATTTCATCAGTCAAACCGGCGTGGTAATAATCAGCCTGAATATCATTTCTAACAAGATATTCAGATATTTCCCTTGTCTTATTTCTGCTGCGAACATATACAATGCCACATCCGGGAATTGAATTAATGACCCTCAGCAAATATTTAAGTTTGTCTTCAGTCTCACGCACTACGTAAGCCAGGTTTTTTCTTTCAAAGCTAATCCTGTGAACATTTTTATTTCTGAATTGAAGCTTTTCGATAATGTCTTTTACTACAACCTCAGTTGCAGTAGCAGTAAGCGCAAGGATTGGCAACTCTGGCAATAATTTTCTCAATTCGGCAATCTTCAGATACGATGGCCTGAAGTCGTATCCCCATTGCGAAATACAATGGGCTTCGTCAACAACAATCAGGTTAATTTTCATTTTGGTAACCCGCGCCTGAAAGATTTCAGTTCCCAATCTTTCCGGTGAACAATATAGAAATTTGAAATCGCCATAAATACAATTATCAAGGGCTATGTCAATTTCTTCGCGTGTAAGGCCTGAATATATAGCAACAGCTTTGATACCTTTCTTTTTTAAACCTTCTACCTGGTCTTTCATTAACGCGATGAGTGGTGTAATAACAAGGCAAAGTCCTTCAATTGCCATGACTGGTACCTGAAAAGTAACAGATTTCCCGCCACCTGTAGGCATTAGCGCCAATGTGTCGGATTTATTTAGGACTGACCGGATAATATCTTCCTGGAGAGGCCTGAAAGTGCTATGTCCCCAATATTGAATTAATATTTGTCTGTACTTTTCCAATTTGACTCGAAAATTTCAATACGAAGGTACGTTTTGCTGATTAAATTCAAAAACCAGTTGTACTTATTAGGTTTTTTCTTGCA
Organism: uncultured Bacteroidota bacterium; assembly: GCA_963726845.1. Lineage (GTDB taxonomy): Bacteria > Bacteroidota > Bacteroidia > Bacteroidales > DTGW01 > CAVSGB01. Next base: position 1,644 of record CAVSGB010000053.1, read on the forward strand.
GGCATACAATAATTTATATAATTTTAAATAAAAAATTAAAAACTATTTACAGATTATTCAAGTATAACAACTATTGCTTTTCACAAAACAAGCATTAAAAAATATTTTCATTTTAATTATACAACACGAAACTTAAATTACATGGCAAATTCAAATGAAATATTGGTATATGTTTCCGAATTAAACAACAGGATTCATTTTTTATTCCGCCATGTTTTCTTTAAAATGATGGGCATAAGGCCAACATTTACTAACGACAAAGAAGCATTTGTGCAATGTACTTCTCCCAAGATTAATTATTCAGCTAATAAACTTGGAAAAGAACTTTATATAAAGCCTCAGGGACTGCTTTATCAGAAAGGGGTTAAGCGAATTTCAGTCAAAGTTGATTATTATAAAGGACTTCCGGTATTGTTTAAAAATGGCGAAGAATCGGATTTTCATTTTGATATTTTTTCTGCAATTTTTTATATGCTTACGCGATATGAAGAATATATGCCATTTAGCCCTGACAGGTACGACAGGTTTCAACCACATGAAAGTATTGCTGCCGAAAACGGGTTTATTGATGAACCAATTGTAGAAAAATGGGTAGAGTTGTTTAAAGATTTTCTTAAAACGAAATTTTCCGACTTTGAATATTCACAGCATCAATTTTGTTATATTCCAACAATTGATGTTGATTCAGCTTATGCATACAGGCACAAAGGTGTTTTTCTTGGAACCGGTTTATTTATCCGGGATATTTTTAAAGGCCGTTTTACAGAGTTCTTTCATAGGTTTATGGTTATTTTACATTTCTCTTCCGATCCGTTCGATAATTTTGATTTTTTAAAAGAAAGTTTTAAGGAAAATTGTGTGAAGCCCGTATTCTTCTTTTTATCTGGGAAAAGAGGAACTTATGATAAAAACATTTCGATCAGGAACAAAGCTATGCAAAATGTAGTCCGTCATTCTGCGAAATTTGCTGACATTGGCTTGCATCCTTCTTATGGTTCAAACAAAAGCACTGCGTTATTGGAAAAAGAAAAAGAGAACCTGGAAATGGCTTATGGGCATCCAATTTCAAAAAGCCGGCAACATTATATTAAAATCAACCTGCCAAAAACGTATCAGAACCTTTATAAATTTGGAATTTCTGAAGATTATTCGATGGGTTATGCCGTTGCTACCGGGTTTCGGGCTGGAACGTGTACACCTTATAATTTTTACGATATTACTAAAGACAAGGAAACAGATCTGAAAATTTATCCTTTTCAGGCTATGGATGCTACTTTCCGAACATATCTTAAACAAACACCTGCTGAAGCTGAAAAGAAAATTTTAGAATTACGCGATAAAGTAAAGAAAGTAAATGGTGTTTTTATTTTAGTATGGCACAACAACACATTTGCCCCAACCAAAGAAGGAAATGAGTGGCGCAGAATTTTTCTTGAACTGCTTTCTTCTTAATGTTTGTAAACTGTTATTTTATATTCCAGATTAATTTAGTTTACCTAATAATTGTCTGTTCACGATCCGGGCCTACCGAAATTATTGATACGGGTACGCCGGTTTGTTTTTCAATAAATAAAATATAATCCTTAAGCTCTATTGGCAATTCATCGAATGAACGTGTAGGGCAGATATTTTGCTTCCAGCCTTTTAATTCTGTATAAACCGGATCAACTTTTTGTTCAGTATCGAATGGGATTTGTTCAGTAATTATTCCGTCTATTTTATAAGCGGTACAAACTTTAACTACATCGAAACCAGAAAGTACATCAGATTTAGTAACGATAAGCTTTGTAACGCCATTGAGCATGATTGCATATTTAAGTGCAGGAATATCAAGCCAGCCGCAGCGCCTGGGCCTGCCAGTCGTGGCGCCGAATTCGAATCCCTGTTTTCTAAGTAATTCTCCTGTCTCGTTCAATTGTTCTGTTGGAAAAGGCCACTGCCAACGCGTGTGCAATAAGCTTTCACAATGCCGTAAACCTCGCCTATCTTTCCGGGGGCAATGCCCAAGCCTGTACAAGCGCCTGCACAAATCGTATTTGAAGAAGTAACATAGGGATATGAGCCAAAATCGATATCGAGTAATGTACCCTGAGCGCCTTCTGCGAGAATTGTTTTATTATCCAATAGTGCCTGGTTCAGTATATATTCACTATCAACCAATTCAAAGCCTTTCAGAACTTCGATACCAGCCATCCATTCTTCCTCAACATTGTCGATTTTGTATTCAAAATTATATTGCTTCAGGATATCAATGTGCTTGGCTTTCAGAAAATCGTATTTCTTCTTAAAGTCAGCAGTAACAATATCGCCTACACGAAGGCCATTTCTTCCGGTTTTGTCCATATAAGTAGGGCCAATACCTCTTAAAGTAGAACCTATTTTTGTTGAACCTTTCGCTGCTTCTGAAGCTGCATCGAGGGCACGATGTGTAGGAAGTATCAGGTGGGCTTTTTTTGAAATCACCAGATTTTTCTTCAATTCTACGCCCAATTTTATCAATTCATTATATTCAGTCGCGAATACAATTGGATCAAGTACAACGCCGTTGCCAATTAAATTAAGCTTTTTCTCGTGGAAAACACCTGAAGGGATTAGGTGCAGAACATGCTTTATATTGTTGAATTCCAGAGAATGTCCGGCGTTAGGGCCTCCCTGAAATCTTGCAATTACATCGTAATTTGGGGTCAATACATCTACAACCTTGCCTTTTCCTTCATCGCCCCATTGAAGCCCTAATAAAACGTCAACTTTCATATATTTTAAAAATTCTTTTTAGTAAGATTTATATATAGCAAAAAACGGAGCAAGTTATAATAAATTTTTATTCGTTTGGAAAAAAGACAATAGAATATATTGATAATGCTCTGATGCTCTAATTTGTTGATTTTCTGATATGATGATGGAGCAAAATCCTAAAATAAAGTCATAATACCCACTAAAATATTCTCTGCTCAACCCTGCAACTACTTCTTCTTACTTTCTTCAATTGCACTATAGCCATAAATATAAAGCGAATGGTGCGATGGAACAAAATTATTTAGTTCACAGGCAGTTTTTATAATTTGCTGAATTCGAGGGTCACAGAATTCAATCACTTTTCCTGTTTTAATATCTATCAGGTGATCGTGCTGGATGCATTGGAATGCCTTTTCGTATTGTGCTATATTTTTTTCCAAATTGATGTTTTATAACCAGGTTGCAATCCAATAACAACTCAATAGTATTGTAAAGCGTTGCACGGCTTACCCTGTAATTTTTGTTTTTCATAAAAATATAGAGTGTCTCAACATCGAAATGCCCAACACGTGAATAAATTTCTTCCAGGATTGCAAAACGTTCAGGAGTTTTACGGTGCCCTTTGATTTCAAGATAGTCAGTGAATATTTTTTTGACGGTATCTTTTACTTCGTCTTTTGCCATAACTTAGACTAATTATAAATTAGCGCTAAATTATGCATTTTTTTTAACTTATTTTTTTTCCAATTAATTCAAGGACTCCGTTTATAAATGTTAGCGGGTGAGGAGGATTTCCGGGAACGTACAAATCAACTTTGTGTTTGGCAAGAAAGTCACGCTTAATAGCCGGACTATATTCAAAGATTCCGCCGCTTATTGCATCTGTGCCCACGAGGATAAGTATTTTAGGGTTTGGTATTGCATCGTAAGTAATTTGCAAAGCTTCTGACATATTTGTTGTTATAGGGCCAGTAACTACCATGCCATCTGCATGACGAGGTGAGGCGACAAATTCAATACCAAAACGCCCCATGTCGAAATTTACATTACCTGCTGCATTTAATTCCAATTCGGCACTGTTGTCGCCTCCGGCTGATACATGGCGAAGCTTAAGTCAACCACTGAAAAAATTATGTATTTCTTTTCGAATAAGGTTTTGGGTTTAAATGAATTTGGTCATAAACTCCTTCTGAAATAATTAGCCTTTCTTTTTCGTTTGTGGAAATTTTATAATCTGTCGTAAAT
>CAVSGB010000054.1:0-11196 GCA_963726845.1 uncultured Bacteroidota bacterium
GAACTTAATAATGAATTTAAATTTTTGCAAAAGAAGTATTTGTTAAAACCTATTGAGAAACACTTATGGAAGTTTATGCGACTAAGGCCTGCAAATTTTCCAACCATTCGCATTGCTCAATTTGCTTCATTGGTTCATCGTTCATCTGGTTTGTTCTCCAAAATCATAGAAGCTGAAACCATAGAAAATCTCGAAAGATATTTTGATGTTACTGCATCGAATTATTGGAAAAATCATTTCAGGTTTGGACAAATTTCCAATGGTAAACCAAAACACTTGTCTTCCGGTTCAATTCACCTTTTGCTTATCAATTCAGTTATACCTTTTATTTTTGTTTATGGAAAATTGAAAAATTTGCCAATATTTAAAGATAAAGCCATTGAATTTCTTGAAAAACTGGAAGCCGAAAATAATAGTATTATCAAAAGTTGGCACAATATTGGATTGGATGCAAAAAGTGCATTCGAAACCCAGGCATTGCTTCAACTTAAGAATGAATATTGCCAGAAGAAGAATTGTTTAAAATGCGATATGGGAAACTGGTTGATTAGCAAAAATGTACTATAAGCCAGGTATTGAGTGTTGGGTATTGGAAATAATGTACTCGATATAATATTTGCAAAACATTAAAAAATCATGTTTAAGAAAAGTGGCTTTGGAAGGATATACTTAGGATTGCTGCTGCTTTTTGCGGTACTTGTGATTGGGGTTTTAGGATTTAGATTCATCGAGCATTACAATTTCACGGAAGCTTTTTTCATGACCATTATTACCATTGCCACTGTAGGGTTCAAAGAAGTACACGATCTTTCTCCGGCTGGTATGTGGTTTACTGCCTTTCTGATTATCATTAGTTTTGGTATATTTGCTTATGTAGTAACTTCGTTTACACAATTTATTGTAGACGGCGTTTTTCGAAATTATTTCAGGACAAAAAGAATGCAAGGGAAGATTGACAAATTATCGGAACATGTTATTGTATGCGGTTATGGGCGCAATGGAAAACAGGCTATACAGGAATTGTTGGCGCACAAAGTACCGGCAGTAGTAATCGAAAATGAACCTGCACACATTGAAGTGCTTCGCGATACAGGTGAAATTCTATATATAGACGGCGATGCCACTCAGGATGAAATATTGTTACAGGCAGGCCTTGAAAGGGCACGGGCTCTAATCGCAACATTGCCAAACGATGCACACAATGTATTTTTAGTCCTGACTGCACGTGAATTAAACCCTAATATTACAATTATCAGCAGGGCTTCGGAGGATAGCTCGGATTTAAAATTACGCCGTGCCGGTGCCGATAATGTTATAATGCCCGATAAAATTGGCGGACGCCTTATGGCAAGGCTTGTGGCTCAGACCGATGTTGTCGAATTCCTCGACTTCATGACGCTTCAAAGTCCTGAAAACGTAATGCTTGATGAAGTAAGCCTCGATCATATTACCGATTACTTCAGTGGCAGACCTTTACGCGATCTTGAGAAATATAACGATACCGGTGCAAAAATAATTGGTATTAAGCAACAAGGCCGCATGTTTATGATCAACCCGCTTCCTGAAACCATTATTACTTCGCGTGATAAACTTTTTGCTTTAGGTACCAAAAAACAAATTTTACAACTGCGCGATTTAGTCTCGGATAGTAGTATAAAAGGATGAACAAATCATTCACATATCTTAATAAGCCGCGAACTATTGCATTATTGGCAATATCTTTTTTTATTGCAGCAATTGCTTTCGATAGTTTTTATTCTACTAAGAAGCATATCCAGTACCAATACAATCATTTCCAAAAACAGTTTATTAAGCAGCAAAATCTGATGGAACAGGAACTGCTTAATATTTATAATAATGTCCAGACAATGGGCATTGATGGGGCCTATAATAAAGAATCCCCAAAATTTGCAGAATTATCTGATGAGAATAATATGTTCTTTTTTGTTTATCGCAACGACAGCATGTTGTTATGGTCGGATAATAGGATTGCAGAAGCCGATATGCTGCCTGCTATAACCGGACAGTACGATTTTATGCAGCTTTCCAATGGTTGGTATTATACAGTGGCAATAGACTCTGCTGAAACAAAATTTATCGGGTTGTTGCTGGTCAAGAATAATTATAATTTTCAAAATAAATACCTTGACAATTCTTTTAACAATCCTTTCAATATTTCGAAAGAAGTTAAGATAAAACCAATATCCCCAAAAGAGCCATTTCTAATTGCAAACAGCCAGGGTCAGGCAGTTTTCGCATTAGATTTTGGGAATTCAACCAACCTGAACGGGATAAATAAATGTGTAATAATTTTTTGTTACTTACTATCGTTTCTACTAATCTTTTTATTATATATCAAAATTATCCACAATCAAAAATCGAAATTGCAGAAAGTAGTCACAGTTTTAGCAGGTGGTTTTTTGCTCTTCTTTCTAAAATACTTGATGGGCATTTACAAATTTCCCGCGTTCTTATATAAGCAATTTTTGTTTCAGCCCATTCAATTAGATTTTCCGAAAATATTTCCATCATTGGGAGATTTGTTCTTATTTGCATGTATTTTATTTGTGATTGTTCTTCATTTATGCAAGGAATTAGATTTAAAAAACCAATTACAAAAATTCAATAAAATTACTTCTTCAACTTTTGCAATTATTGCCTTTTTACTTGCTCTGATTTATTTTCTTTTCGTTAACAAAATATTTGAAAAAATTCTTTTCAATTCACAAATAAGTTTCGAGGCCAGGAATTATTGAACATCGGAGTTTTCCCAATTTTCGGTATCCTTGCAATTGCGTTGCTCTTCGGCTCTTTTGTAATTATTATCGATTACATATTTAAAAACCTGATTAATAAAAATTCCCTGTTTGAAAGTTCAACAATAGTGATTTTATTGATTATTGGTATTATTTTATATTATTTATTAAAAGTCCAGCATATTGATATTTCAGTTGTTTTGCTTATGCTTCTTACATTCTCGACAATATTTTATGTCAGGATTTATAAGCAGCGGCCTTATCATTATAGCAACATAGTATTGATGGTATTTGTGTTTTCGATGTATTCGATATATGTTATTTACCAGGTTACTGAAAAAAAGTCGCTACGCGAGAAAAAGGACCTGGCAACCAGCCTGGCATACGAACACGATCAAATTGCCGAATATCTCATTGGAGATATAGGGGAAAGCATTGAATCAGATACCACATTGAGGATGCTTTTGTTGCGGCATAAAATTGATTACCCGTGGCTATATAAATATATTAAGAAAAAATATTTTACCGGATACTGGGACAAGTATGAACTGCAAGCAACAATATGCAGGCCGGTCGATTCAGTGCTTATTGAACCTAAATTGCTACATGAACATTGTTTCGATTTCTTTAGTAACCTGATGTCTCAAAATACTCAGGAAATTTCCGGTACCAGCTTCTATTTTCTTAAAAACTCAAATGGCAGGATCAGTTATATTTCTGCATTTAGCTTTTCGGATAAAAAGAGTAAGGAATCTGTGAATCTGTATTTGCAATTGGATTTAAAAATGGCTGTTGAGGAACTTGGATATCCGGAGTTGCTACTTGATGAAAAATTAACCCGCGAAAACCGGAAACCAGAATATTCGTTCGCCAAATATTATAAAAATAACCTCCTTTCCCAATCTGGTACTTTTCTGTATAGCCTGAATGCCAGAAAATATACTTTGAGCGATAAAAAATATTCTTTCTTTCGTTTTGGAGGTTATGACCATTTTTTTTATAGGCCTGATAAAGAAAACCTTTTAATAATCAGCAAACCTGAAATTAAAGTTTTTGACTTGTTGATTATTTTCTCTTATCTGTTCATATTTTTCTTTCTTGTCCTCAACCTAATGTTATTGGTTATTGAACCTAAAAAAGTCCGCTTTTCAACATACAAGGATTTTAAATCAAAAATCAGGCTTTCAATAATCGGTGTACTAATCTTTTCACTTATCGGAGTTGGCAGTATTTCAATATATTTTGTTGTAAAGCAGTATAAAAACAAAAACTATGAAACTATTGACGAAAAGTTGCAATCGGTATATATGGAACTTGAAAGTAAACTTGGGCAGGAGAATACAATCGACTTTAACTGGAACTCATTTGAATACAGCAATCTTGAAGAACTTTTGCGAAAACTATCCAATGTATTTTATACGGACATAAATCTTTACGATGCTAATGGTAGGATGATAGCCAGTTCACGCCCGGAAATATTCGAAAAGGGTTTGTCAGGAAATTATATGAACCCGGAAGCCTATTTTCAAATTGCAAAAAATAATAAACCGGAATTTACAATTGAAGAAACAATAGGTACTTTCCAATACTCTTCTGTATATTCTCCTTTTACAAATGACAATGACAAACTTATGGCTTATTTAAACCTTCCATATTTTACAAGGCAAAGCGCTTTGAAACAGGAAATTTCGTCATTGCTTCTCACAATAATTAATTTCTATGTATTGCTTATCATGCTATCTGTGAGTTTTGCTGTTTTTGTGTCAGAACAAATAACGAAACCATTGCGATATATCCGTGAAAGGTTTGCAACTATAAAACTGGGCGCAGGTGTGGAAAAAATATTGTACAAAAATCATGACGAGATCGGTGATTTGGTAGAAGAATACAACCGCATGGTCGATGAACTGGAGCGGTCGCTCGGATTATTGGCAAAATCGGAACGTGAATCTGCATGGCGTGAAATGGCAAAACAAATTGCTCATGAAATTAAAAATCCTTTAACACCTATGAAACTCAGCATTCAGCAGTTGCAGCGGGCATGGAACGATAAAAACGAAAACCTCGATGTGTATTTTTCCAGGGTTACCAGAACACTCATTGAGCAAATTGATAACCTTTCGAAAATAGCAACTGAATTCTCTGATTTTGCGAAAATTCCCAAACCAAGTTTCGAAAAAATTAATCTCGAATTATTATTGCCTGGCATCATTGACTTGTTTGCCCAGAGTGGTTCTAAATTCGTTTTGCAATATAATAAAAAGCAGCAATTTACCGTAATGGTTGATAAAGAGCAAATCTCAAGGGTTTTTATTAACCTTGCAACCAATGCTGTACAGGCCATTCCCGAAGGCAGGCATGGAATAATTGAAATAATATTGACCCGTACTGACAAAGAAATACTTGTAACCTTTCACGATAATGGCAGACGGAATACCAGAAGAAATGGCCGATAAACTTTTTCAACCCAGTTTTACTACTAAATCCGGTGGCATGGGACTTGGACTCGCAATCAGCAAAAACATTATTGAAAATTCCGGCGGACAAATTACCTGCAATTCAATTCAGGGAGTAGGAACTACTTTTGTAATAAGCCTCCCAATATCATAATTGTTTTTTCTTAATTACAAATTGCGGAAATTGCAAATTTTTCATAAACACAACTTTTATTAAACTTTAAATAGGGGTTCTAATGTTGTATGTTGTTATATAAATGTTAAATCAATATAATAAACTTTCTTAAGCTGAAATAAGTTAATAGTTACTTTTAACTCAACTAGTAAAAGAAAAATTTCGTAAATTATTCTTCATACTTTTAGTTAGGTGGCCCCGATGTTCATACTATCGGGGCTTTTTATTTTTAGTAAAATAAATACAAGACGAGGAAATGAAATTGTTCTCTTATTCCATAACTCTTGATTCTTGCATCTTATTAAACAAGTTTTTATACTTTTGCTTGCCTTAAAAAGTACAAAAATTATGGAATACAATTTTAAAGAAATAGAACCGAAGTGGCAGAAATACTGGGAAAAGAATAAGACTTTCAAAACAGAATATAATCCTTCGAAACCTAAATACTATATACTCGATATGTTTCCATACCCATCAGGATCGGGTTTGCATGTTGGGCATCCTGAAGGTTATACAGCTACAGATATTGTAAGCAGGTACAAAAGGATGAAAGGATTTAATGTTTTACACCCGATGGGTTGGGATGCATTTGGCCTTCCTGCCGAGCAATATGCAATTCAAACCGGCACACATCCTGCGATCATCACCAACCAGAATTGCGACAATTTTCGCAGGCAGATTAAAATGCTTGGCTTGAGCTATGACTGGGATAGGGAAATTAATACCACCGATTCGAAATATTTCAAATGGACACAATGGATTTTTATCAATCTATATAATACCTGGTTTGATGCTGAACTTCAAAAAGGAAGGCCAATTAAAGAGTTGCCGGTTCCCGAAAATATAAAACAGCACGGCAAAAAAGCAGTTCGCGAATATATCGACAACCAAAGATTGGCTTATTATGCCAATGCACAGGTTTGGTATTGCGGGAATTGTAAAATTGTCTGTGCCAACGAAGAAGTTCTGATGGATGGAAGCCATGAAAAATGCGGTAACCAGGTAATAAGAAAAAACCTGAAACAATGGATGCTCCGTATTCCTTCTTATGCCGAACGATTATTGAAAGGCCTCGATACAGTCGATTGGCCTGAAGGAATTAAAGAGATGCAGCGAAATTGGATTGGCCGTTCAACAGGCGCTGAAGTCGATTTTAAAATTGACGGGCTTAAAGAAAAGTTAAGGGTTTTTACAACCCGCCCCGATACTTTGTTTGGAGCAACATACATGGTTATTTCACCGGAGCATGAACTGATACAAAAAATTACAGTTCCTGAAAATTCGGAAATTGTAAACGAGTATATAAAAAATGCTTCTTTAAAATCCGATTTAGACAGGACTGAACTTGCAAAAGAAAAAACAGGCGTATTTACAGGTCGATATGCGATTAATCCGGTAAATGGAAATAAAATACCGATTTATGTTGCCGACTATGTTCTGATTAGTTATGGAACAGGTGCAATCATGGCTGTCCCCTCACATGACATGCGCGACTTCGAATTTGCAAAGAAGTTTAAAATTCCCATTGTTTGCATCCTCGATCCGTTACAAGCTGATGCAGAAAACCGCCAAAAAATACTTACAGGCGATGCCTGCTGAGCCGAAGACGGAGCTTATATAAATTCATCCAATCCTGAAAACGGGTTGGATATAAATGGAATGAATAAAGAAAAAGGTATCCAAACAGTGATTGACTGGCTTGGAAAGACCGGACAAGGAGTTGAAAAAATAAATTATAAGATGCGCGATTGGCTGTTCAGCCGGCAACGTTATTGGGGCGAGCCATTTCCTGTAATACATTGGGAAGATGGTGAAATATCTGCTATTGATGAAATAGAGTTGCCATTAGAACTTCCCAGCCTTGAAAAATATGAGCCAGGCGAAAATGGCGAATCTCCTTTGTCCAATTCAGATGAATGGTTAAATGTGGAAGATCAGAATGGTAGAAAAGGCCGTCGTGAAACGAACACCATGCCACAATGGGCAGGTTCGTGCTGGTATTTCCTGCGATATATTGACCCTAATAATGAGAAGGAACCTTTCTCGAAAGCATTAGAGAAATACTGGATGCCGGTAGATTTATATATTGGTGGGGCTGAACATGCAGTTTTACACTTACTTTACAGTCGTTTCTGGCATAAAGTGCTTTTCGACCTGGGAGTTGTATCAACTGATGAACCATTTAAAAAACTATTCAACCAGGGCATGATCCTGGCTTATGCCTACGAAACTGAAACCGGCGCTAAAGTACCATCCGATCTGGTAAATGAAAAAGATGGAAAGTATTTTCATAAAGAAACAGGCGAAGAACTTCATCAGATAGTTGCAAAAATGTCAAAATCGCTTAAAAACGTAGTGAACCCTGATGATGTAGTGCGCCAATATGGCGCCGATTCGCTGAGGTTATACGAAATGTTCATGGCCCGCTCGATGCAACAAAACCCTGGGCAGAAAATGGCGTAAAGGGGGTATTTAATTTTTTAACGCGGTCAAACCGATTCTTTTGCGATAAAGAAAACTATTCCGATGGACAGGAAGATATTGAAACCCTTAAATTGTTGCACAAAACTATCGAAAAGGTGACATTTGATATAGAAAATTTGCATTTCAACACAGCAATTTCGCAGATGATGATCTTTACAAACCTTTGCCTTAAAAAGCAGAAAGTTACTAAAGAAACCGGAGATATATTTGCAAAAATATTATCTCCGTTTGCACCGCATTTGGCCGAAGAAATTTGGGAAACCATAGGGCAAATAAAAACATTGGCCTATGAACCTTTCCCAATTGCAAACAAGGAATATTTAATTGAAGACAATGTTACCTATGCAGTTTCTTTTAACGGAAAACGACGGTTCGAAATCGAATTGCCGAAAGAAATGGGTAAAGAAGCTGTTGAAGAAGCTGTATTTAAATATGAAACAACGTCAAAATACCTGGAAGGCAAACAATATAAAAAAATCATTGTTGTACCAGGAAAAATTGTGAATATTGTATTTTAACAGGCAACTAAAAAATTATAGAAATACAACAAATTTGTGCTGCAATTCCATAATTTCCATTTCATCAATTAATCCTACTGGATAATGACTTTATTAATCCAATTGCTATTCAAAGATGAAATTTTGAAAATATATATTCCTTTTGGTTTCTGCGACAAATCGATATTCTGAGCATCAGAACTTAAAGATTTGTTATAAACAATATCGCCAATTAAATTATAAACTGACACATTACAGTTCGCGCAATTTTTTAAACTGAATAAGCCGTTATTTGATGGATTTGGATACACTTCGATATTATTTCCGGTTTCGTTTCCTGAAATTCCTGTTTTATTTTTCACTGTCAAAATAAAATTCTGGTTTGCATTTCCACAATTCAGGCCGTCTGAACCTTGTGACAAATAAATACCAGCCTGGTTGGTTCCTGTAATTGCTATTTTTACAACCCTTGATGCAGCCGAAAATCCATTTGGCCCACTCCATGACCATGTCCAGCCTGTTGAATCAGGTGGCAATGGACTAAGAACAATACTGTCGCCGGTAAATACTGTTGCTGTATCGACCGGTTTGAGGAGGTTATTATTAACCTTAATAAAAGGATAGATACTGTCTATAACAGTGTTTACCTGAAAATTGAAAAATTGATTTTTGTATGATGCTTTATATGTTCCAAAATTCTTAGATTGAATATTTGGCAAATTTATTTTCATAGTTTTTGCCGAAAATCCATTTGGCCCAATCCATGACCAACCTGTTGTATCTGATGATAAAGTATTGAGGGAAACATTATCACCGACACAAAGTATAACAGACCCCGATAGCTGCCAACCAGAATTGTTAACATTTATCCAGGGTTTAATCCGGGCGCTGTCTGATTTACAATTTTGGCAAACCGGTTTCAGACAATTAATAGTTACTGATGAAGGATTAATAGTTATGAATGAACCATCAAAAACCATGAATTCCAGAAACCCCGCTCTGTTTGACATGCTTACACCGCCTGTAATTGTTATCCTTACATATTTTGCTGTTACTGCTACCGCAAAACTGTCCTTCTGTGCTTGAAGGGTGCTGGTATTTTTAGTTTTGTCACTGGCCAATACCCAGTTAATACTATCTGTTGATGTTTCAATTTTATATTGATAAGCAATTCCGGGATTTATCCATATTACCTGGTCTCCGGTAATATTTTTACTTGAACCCAGATCAACAACCCAGGAATGACCAGTATTTTCATCAGTCGCCCTCCAGAACGAAGTTATATTCCCGTCATTCCCATTCGATGCGACATTTCTCTGAGATGAAAAGGTTACAGAACCATCGTAAACCCTAAATTCGTAGAAACTTGCCCAGGTACCGCTATTTACGCCACCTGTAATTGTAATACGTATGTACCTGGCCGAATCTGTACCTGTAAAATTATCATCCATAATCTGTGATGAAGTTGTATTGGCAGTTTTGTTAACAGCCAATTTCCAGGTCGAATTATCAGTTGATATTTCAATTTTATATTGATAGGCGCTATTTTGTTCCCACAATATTTCAGTGCCAATAATATTATGAATTGCTCCCAGGTCTACTTTCCACCAGTGACCTGCGTTACCATCGTTTGCACACCATCGTGTTGCTGCATTGCCATCATTTCCGGAAGAAGCCGGGTTTCCGCCTTGCTGGCTATCTGCAGTGGATGCCTTACCAACAGCAATATTTGAATAAGCATAGATATCTTCCGAATCAGCATGGGAGCGCTTTCGTAATGCCAGGTTTTTTAAAACCGGGGCGGTTGTTGCAGATAGAATAATCTGACCTTCAGTACCTGTTGATTGGACAATAGCGAGGCATTTTCCGCTGAAAGCCAGCCGCTTTGAGGCTTTAAAAGCTTCCAGGCTGATAGGGTTACCATTATCTACACCTGCAATTTTACCAGGACCTGAAATTGAAAAGTTAACCAGGTTGCCTGCATCGGGAACTAAGGTAGCACTGGAATCTAAAATATCAGCTTCAACAAATACCTGATCGTAACCATCAGCCTGAATGGTATCACGATCGGCTTTCAATCCAATTTTCGAAGCCAATCCAGAAGTAATGATGCTGTCGGATGCCACTGCAATATTATTTTTATATGCAAGGGCTTTGATTTTACCAACAGCAAAGGGCACTTGCCATTCAACATGATATGGTTTAATAGTTTGAAGTTTTTTAGTACCTAAATTAACCCCATTTAAGAACAAGGTAACACTGTCGCAGTTTGAATAAGCCCAGACAGGAATAGTATCGCCAACTGCCCAGTTCCAGTGAGGCAAAAGATGCACCATGGGTTTAGACGTCCATTGGCTTTGGTAGAAATAATAAACATCTTTTGGAAACCCGCACATGTCAACAATTCCAAAATATGAACTCTTGGCAGGCCATGGATAAGGCGTTGGTTCGCCAATATAATCAAAACCTGTCCAGATAAACTGGCCAACAACAAACGGTCGCGTTTTATCGAAATCCCATGAATCTTCTGCACTATTGCCCCAGGGCACAACAGAATTATCATAAGATGAGCACTGCATGTCTGTTGATTCAAGGATGTTTTGATTTGCAGGAAAGTGATAAATACCACGGGATCTCACAGCCGATGATGTTTCACTGCCCATGATTACCCATTTTGGATTATTTTTATGGTCATTATCATATGTTCCCCCTGAAGCATAATTGTAACCAACTATGTCTAATATAGGCCCTAACAAGCTTTCATTATTCAAAGCTTGTGTAATTGGCCGTGTTGCATCATCCGTATGCACCCAGTTAATTAACTTCTT
>CAVSGB010000055.1:0-3277 GCA_963726845.1 uncultured Bacteroidota bacterium
TTAATTAGCGATTTTGCAAAAGACGCACATTTATATCTAAATGAAAAGGCCCAATCAACAAAAAATCAAATTTTGATAGCTCGTTATAACCATATTCTTTTTGAGCTGAATAAAAATCAACAATACTCTGCAAAGGCTGTAAATGCTTACAAGGAACTTATTAATCTAAAGATAAAGAATAAAAATAATGAAAGGATAATTGAATTTGTAAGGGCTATTCTGAAACTAACTGAAAAATCAAAGTTAGAGATTAAGAAAACTAAGAAAGAATTATTAAAACTTGTACAAGGTGAAGAACTATCAGTGTACGACAGGTTTTATATTGCTAAAGACCTTCTTGATAGTAAAATATTCAAATCATATGAATTGAATTTTCTTCCTGAATTGAGCTTAAGTTGGATTAAACAAGCTCGTGAAAGGGATTATTTTTTTATTAAAAATATTTTAGAAACTGCAATAACTGTTTGCATTAACAATAATATTGATACTGTCCAATATTATGAAAAACTGGCAGAAAATGAAGATATTCTCTTGGAAGAACATTCTGATGAGAAAGATTTTTTAAACCTAAAATTTTTGCCAATAAAATGGAATATTATAAAAAAGCGAAAAATAACTCAAAATATGAAACTGCAAATAAAGAGTACTCAAAGGCAAAATCCCAAGTTGAATTAAATGAAGTTAGCATTCCATTTGATGATGAATTTACTCGTCAGATAGATAACGAAATTGAAGAGAATGTAAAAATAATGATGAAGTGGGATAGCAATAGCATTCTTTATTACTTTACAAATGATTCTCCATTATTCCCAGATATACAAAAAACTTTAAAAACGGCGACAGAAGCTTACAATTCTTCATTTTTAAGCGCAATAGCAACCACCCAATTTGATATTAATGCTAATATTAAAACCTTATCAGAACAGGAAAGTATCGACAATGAAGTCTATAAAACTTATCTAATGAGCTTTGGCCTATCTGTGTTACCAACATTTGTGAGAGTGATAAGCAATGGAGTTATAAATGGTAAACTTTCTTATAATCATGTTTATAATTTTCTATTGCAATATTCCTGGTATGGTCAAAAATTTCCAAAAATGAAAATGCGGATAAATTCCAAGAATGATATTGATTATAATTGGTTAAGTTTACTGGCTCCTGCATTGCATAATTTTCTTACCCAAATTGAAACGTCCATATTATTAAAGTCATACACTCGATTTAGTAATTGGATATTGTGCATTGATTCTTTAACGTTGAAATTTGAAGGGGCATTGAGAGATTTTATTAGATTGACAGGAACAAGTACAAGTAAAATAAAGGATGAAGAAACCAGGGAAATGCTTTTAGAAGATTTATTAAACTCAAGTGCAGCAAAAGAATTATTTACAGAAAATGATTTGGCCTTATTTAAATTTGTTTTTACAAAAAAAGGAGACAATATCCGAAATAACGTAGCTCACTGCTTTTATCATTCAGATGACTACAGTTTTGATAAGATTTGCAGGATTTTTATTTGCATTTTGCGTTTAGGAAAATACAGGTTAAAACCATCGAACGATAAGAACGAATAGTTTATTAATTTAGCTTTCAATTAAAGTGATTATATTAAATGACAAAACTTTTCGAAATATTAAAACAACCTGAAGGCCGCAAATTGGAATTCAAAGAAACCCTTCCAACCAATGCCGACCTTGCAAAAACAATTATTGCCTTCGCCAACGATGCCGGAGGAGAATTGTATATAGGTATCAAAGACAACCCTCGTGAAATAATTGGTGTAAGCGAAAATGAACGGATTGCATTGGAAGAAAAAATCAGCAATATTATTCATGATACATGCGAACCTGTTATTTTACCTGAAATTACATTCCTTACACACGAATCCAAACATTTAATTAAAGTTCAGATATACAAAGGCAGCAATACACCTTACCACCTGAAAAATAAAAGCATTGCCGAAAGCACTTTTATTCGGGTGGGTTCATCAAACCGTCAGGCAAGCCCTGAAATTATTGCCGAACTTGAACGTCAAAAACGCAATAAATCATTCGATAGCGAACTTTCATATTTAAAAACATTTGAGAACCTCAATATAACCTCATTTAATCAGCTTTTTCAAGAAAAGACAAGTGAAGCTGTTACACCTCAGGTTTTAAATAAACTCGAATTATACCAGTCAGAACAAGGTAAGCATTTACCAACCAATGCCCTTATATTGCTTTCCGATGACGAATTGCGTAAACAGCTGTTTCCTTATGCCAAAATTGAATGTGCAAGGTTTAAAGGCATAATTCCGGGCAATTTCATTGACCAAAAACCAATTGAAGTAAACATTGCTTTACAACCCGAACAGGCTTACCAGTTTGTATTGCGGCACATTTCGCAAGGTTCAACCGATTACACGGGTGTTTATCGCAACGACCGTTGGGAATATCCTGTAATTGCAATTCGTGAGGTAATACGCAATGCTGTTATCCATCGTGATTATTCTCTTACAGGTAAGGATATTAAGGTTGCCATTTTCGATGATAAAATTGAAATTACCAGCCCGGGTAAATTACCCCCATCAGTAGATTACAACGACATGGAAGCCGGACAGTCCGACATTCGCAACAAAATATTAGCCCCTGTTTTCAAGCGTTTAGGCATTATTGAACAATGGGGCAATGGACTTAGGATTATTGCCGATGAATTGCTGAAATACCCTGAAATTGGGTTGGAGTGGAAAGAACCAGGTATGGCATTCAGGGTTACATTCTCAAAGAAAAACTTTATCACCGACGAATCCGAAGAAGTTTCCACCGACACGTCGGAGAAAACGTCGGAGAAAACGTCGGAGAAAATCTTAGAATTTATAAGTGCCAACAATCTTATTACTATTAAGGAACTTTCTGAAAATATAGGAGTAAGCAAACGTTCAATAGAACGTAACATAAAAAAACTCCAGGACGATAATAAACTGAAACGTATAGGGGCTGACAAAGGAGGTCATTGGGTAGTAAGCAAATAAAGATAACCACGTTTTTATATATTTTAAAACCGATGTTTTTACTCTTAAGTTAAACTTAAGTGAATTATGTAATAATCTACATTTCACATCTAAATTAATTGGTAAATTTGAACTAATATATTTATGTGAAGCTGTTCATTAAAAATATGGTTTGCATCCGTTGTGTAATGCTTGTAAAGGCAGAACTCAAAAAACTTAACCTACATTATAGTAATGTAAAGATTGGTGAAGCAGATATATTTGAAGATATTTTACCTGAACAAT
>CAVSGB010000056.1:0-5345 GCA_963726845.1 uncultured Bacteroidota bacterium
TTTTTCAGGTTCGAATTATTTGTATCTGCTCCCAGGTTACACCATTCGCCAAGTACCGAATTCCCTAGAAAACCATCATGCGCTTTGTTCGAATTTCCCTGGATTACACAATTATTAATTTCCCCGCCCACTTTAGAATTCGAACCTATGGTTGTTGGCCCATAAACTTTGGCCCCCATTTTTAAAACAGCGTGTGCGCATAATGCGAAATGACCTCGTATAAGGCAGCCTTCCATTACCTCAGCACCTTTCCCGATATAAATCGGCCCGGTAGATGCATTAAGGGTTGAAAATTCCACCTTTACGCCTTCTTCCATGAATATGTTTTCAGGCGCGGAAACATGATTTGAATGATTTATCGAAACAGATTTTCTCCCACTTGCAATAATTTTTAAATCGGCTTCAATGGCCTTCCCGTTAAATTGAAATATCTCCCATGGGAAATTAATTTTAAATATTTCACCAGCAAACTGAACGATTGATGAAGCTTTACCAATATCATTTGTAAATGATAATGCATCATTATTATTACATCTTGAAGCAATAAGAATATTTGCCTGTGCCAGTGAATGACCTGATTTTAAAGATTGAATAGATTGCAATAATTTATCATCAGGCAGGATACTTCCATTGATGAAAATATTGTCTTCGCTTATCTTTAACTGAAATTTCTCTTGCAGAAAATTTTCGGCCAGCCAGCTAATTTCAGTTTTTAAAAATCTTTCCCATTTTTCCCTAATAGTTAATATTCCAATGCGGAGTTCTGCAACCGGCCTTGTAAATGTTAGTGGCAAAAGGTCATTCCAATGGTCATCGAATAAAATATAGTTTACCATAATTTTCGGAATTTAGCAAAGCAAAATTAAACAAAAAACTCCGGAAAATCTTTCGTATCCCGGAGTTTCTGATATTCTTTATGAAATGTTTATTGCGCCTTTTTCTTATTTAAATGGTCTTTGTACCTCGTATTAAATTTGTCAACACGGCCAGCAGTATCAACCAATTTCATTTTACCAGTATAAAATGGATGGGAAGTATTTGAAATTTCCAATTTTATTAGAGGATACTCTACTCCTTCAACATTGATTGTTTCTCTCGATGGGGCAGTTGACTTAGTAATAAAAATATGTTCGTTCGACATATCTTTGAAGGCAACCAGCCTGTAACCCTTAGGATGTATATCTTTCTTCATTATTAAAATATTAAAATATTACCCGTTTTCAACCTTTTATTATGGGCTTGCAAAGATATACTTTTTTCAAAAATTGCAATAAATATATTAAAAAATATTCCTTTAAAAAAGATTCAAATTTCATCCAAGTTGAATAAAACTTGCATTTTACATTAAAATTTTTATACCTTTGCGACCGTTATTGTATAGCAATTTTTTGGTTTAGGGGACAGCAGTCCCCTATTTTGTTAACCTTCTTGTAATGATACATAAAGAACAAATTTTAAAAATAGTCGAAAATAGCATAGACCCGACAAAGCTTTTTATTGTAGACATTACAGTTAGTGCTGCAAATAAAATAAACGTCACAATTGACGGGTTTGTCGGGTTATCGATTGACGATTGTGTTGCTTTAAGCCGAAAAATTGAAAAGAACTTTAACCGCGAAAAAGAAGATTTTGAACTTGAAGTATCATCCCCCGGCCTTACACAACCATTCAAATTATTGCAACAATATAAAAAAAATATTGGAAAAGAAGTCGAAATACTGTTTAATGATGGTATAAAAACAATAGCAATAATTGCAAATGTTGCGGAAAATGGGATAGACATTGAAGAAGAAAAAAATATCAAATCTCAAGGCAGCAAAAAAAAAGAAAAAATTATTGAAAAGAAATTTGTTGAATTTGAAAGCATAAAAAGCACTAAATTAATAATATCAATTAAATAAAAGTCGAAAACATATTATATGGAAAACTTGAATCTGATAGAAACTTTTTCGGAGTTTAAGGAATTAAAAAACATTGACAGGGTGACAATGATGCGTGTTCTGGAAGATGTATTCAGGGCGATGTTGTTAAAACATTATGGTAATGCCGACAATTTTGATGTTATCATCAATATTGATAAAGGCGACTTCGAAATTTGGCGCAACCGCGAAGTTGTACCCGATGGCGAAGTAGAAGACCCCAACAGTCAAATTTCATTATCTGAAGCTACTAAAATTGACGAAGATTATGAGTTGGGCGAAGATGTAACCGATGAAGTAAAACTCGCGACGTTTGGAAGACGCTCTATTCTTGCATTACGGCAGAACCTTAGTGCACGCATAATGGAACTTGAGAAAAACAATATTTACGCTAAATATAAAGATAGGATCGGTGATATAATTACCGGAGAAGTTTACCAGGTTTGGAAAAAGGAAATTCTTGTACTGGATGATGAAGGAAACGAACTATTACTTCCTAAAACAGAACAAATTCCTTCAGATTATTTCCGAAAAGGCGATACAATAAGGGCTGTTGTTTATAAAGTAGATATGAAAAACAACAATCCAGTAATAATACTTTCACGCACATCTACAGTGTTCCTAGAAAGGTTATTCGAATTAGAAGTGCCCGAAATTTTTGATGGCCTAATAACAATTAAAAAAATAGTACGGGTACCTGGCGAACGTGCAAAAGTAGCAGTCGAATCATACGATGACCGCATAGATCCAGTTGGTGCATGCGTTGGTATGAAAGGATCGCGCATACATGGAATTGTTCGCGAATTGCGCAATGAAAATATCGATGTAATAAATTACACAACAAATAATCAATTATTCATCACGCGTGCTCTAAGTCCTGCAAAAATTACATCAATAAAAATTACAGAATCAAATAAAAAAGCTGATGTTTATTTGCATCCAAAGGAAGTATCTTTAGCAATTGGGAAAGGTGGTTTAAACATCAAACTTGCAAGTCAGCTTACTGGTTACGAAATTGATGTATATCGCGAATCGGAAGATGATGATGAAGATGTTACGTTGGATGAATTCTCAGACGAAATTGAAGATTGGATAATTGAAGAATTAAAGGCAATCGGTTGCGATACTGCCAAAAGTGTTCTTGATCTTACGATAGAAGACCTTGTAAAACGAACTGATTTGGAAGAAGAAACTGTTAAAGATGTGATGCGGATTTTACGTGCCGAATTCGAATAATTTGTATAATTTTTCAATAATTTAATTTGTATAGCATTTATTAATAAATACCTGGAACATTTTTATGAGCGATCAAAAAGGAGCAAGACTTAGTAAGTTGGCCAAGGAATTCAATGTTGGTATAACCACTATTGTCGATTTTCTAAAAAAGAAAGGACATGTGGTTGAAAACAATCCCAACACAAAAGTTTCGGAGGAAATCGTTACCATTCTTGAAAAAGAGTACAGTTCAGAAATAAGTGTAAAGAAAGAATCAGAAAAACTTAATCTGCGTGGGTTTCGTGATAAAAAAGAAACTTTGACTATTCACGAAATTGAAAAACTTGGCCTGCATAATGAAGAAGATATATATGCAGTTGAAGAACTTCAGGATGCACGCATCAGGGTTTCGCTAAAAGATACTGAAGAAATAAAAGAAAAAATAGAAGTTAAGGTCGTAGGGAAAATAGATTTACATGCTCATAAAAAATCATTAAAATCAGAAGAAGAAACAATTAAAATAGAAGATAAAGCTAATAATAAAGTTCATGATGAAGAAAAAATTAAAGAAGAAAAGTTAATAACCGAAGAAAAAGTAGAGAAAAAAACACCTAAAAAGCCAAAAGAAGACGCAGTTGATATTCCAATTGAATCAGAAGAACTTGAATCACCAAAAGTTGTAGGGAAGATTGACCTTGATTCTATGAACCTTCGCACCAGGCCAGCCAAAAAATCATATAAGGAAAGAGAAGTAGAGCGGAAAAAGGCTAATGACGAATTGAAAAAAAGCAAACAACCCAAAGTTGAAATTGATGAAATTGAAATTCAGGAACCCCAGGAAGATGATGTCATTCGTGCTAAAGCTGAAAAGCTTACAGGACCGACTGTAGTTGGAAAAATAGTTCTACCTGCAGAAAAGGATGGTAAAAAACTTGTCGCTTCCTCAAGTGAAATGGACAATAGCTTTAAAAAGAAGAAACGTAGGCGGATTCATACCGAAAACCAGAAAATTAGCGTTAGTGCAGATAAAAACAAGCCCAAGCCAGGCGATCAAAAAAAAGATATTGTAAAGAAAAAAACAAGGAGGATATTCAGACAGGAAGTTAGCGAGGAAGATGTTCAAAAGCAAATTAAGGATACACTTGCACGTTTGACTTCAAAAGGAAAATCGAAAACATCAAAATATCGGCGCGAAAAACGCGATGCCGTCAGCCAACGCCAAATGGATGAACATGAAAGGCAGGAAATTGAAAAATCTACCATAAAAGTCACTGAATTCGTTACCGTTAGCGAATTATCCACAATGATGGACGTACCTGCTACAAAACTAATTGCAACTTGTATGAGTTTGGGTTTATTTGTTTCAATTAACCAGCGTCTTGATGCAGAAACAATAGTTTTATTAGCAGAAGAACATAACTTTAAAGTTGAATTTGTAAGCATTGAGATTCAGGAAGCAATTGAAGAAGTAGTTGATAAACCGGAAGATTTAGAATATCGTCCACCAATCGTAACGGTGATGGGCCATGTTGACCATGGTAAAACTAAGCTTCTCGATTTTATCAGAAATACAAATGTTGTTGCCGGTGAAGCAGGCGGTATAACTCAGCATATTGGCGCTTACGGAGTAAAACTTGACGATGGCCGGCAAATTACATTTTTAGATACACCAGGTCACGAAGCATTTACAGCCATGCGCGCCCGTGGAGCAAAAATTACTGATATTGCCATTATAGTTGTTGCAGCCGATGATGGTGTTATGCCTCAGACGCGGGAAGCTATCAATCATGCGCAGGCAGCCGGAGTACCTATTATTTTTGCTATCAACAAAATTGACAAGCCAACTGCAAATGCAGAAAAAATAAAAGAAGAGCTTGCGGCAATGAACCTTCTGGTTGAAGATTGGGGCGGTAAATATCAGTCGCAGGAAGTATCTGCAAAGTCTGGTTTAAATGTCGATAAGCTTCTTGAAAAAATTCTTCTCGAAGCTGAAATGCTCGATTTAAAAGCCAATCCAAATCGTAACGCCAAAGGGAACGTAGTTGAATCATCCTTGGATAAAGGACGTGGTTATGTGGCAACAATATTAATTGAAACAGGTACTTTAAAAATCGGAGATCTCGTTTTAGCAGGTACACACTTTGGCAGGGTAAAAGCAATGTACAATGAACGAGGTAAGCAATACGTAAACGAACGGTGCCACAATAAAAA
>CAVSGB010000057.1:0-6667 GCA_963726845.1 uncultured Bacteroidota bacterium
AATAATTTGAATGCCCAATAAAAAATAACAAAAAAATTACTTTAATATTTTTCATTAATGATTTTTTACTTTTCTAATTATCTTGACTCTATAAACATTATAAATAAAAAAACCCGCAGTTGCAGGTTTTATTTTGCAGGTTTAAAAATAGTTATTTTATTATAAGGTTTAAATCGTCCATTAATTTGTCCCTGTAAGATTTGCCAATTGGTATAGATTTATTGCCTTCAGAAGTTTTCATGATAATAGCATTGTCGTCAATTTCCCTGATCGAATTTGTATTTACAATAAATGAACGGTGTACCCTGGCAAACTTTGTACCCGGCAATTTCTGCTCAATGGCTTTCATCGTGAAATGAATAGTATATTTATCAGAATATGTATTAAAAATGACATAGTTTTCCAACGCTTCAACCCACAGAATGTCATCGTATTTTAATCTTACCAATGAAGAGTTTTTCTTAATAAAAATTTCGTCCTTCCCTATTGTACTAACATTACCTTTATTCGGACGGTTCAGCGCCTTATCTACAGCTTTATAAAAACGTGCATAAGCAACTGGTTTGAGCAAATAATCGGTAACATCGTATTCGAAAGCATTAAGTGCATATTTGCCTTTCGCTGAGATAATAATTATTTGCGGCGGGTTTTTTAATGTATTAAGAAATTCAATACCGCTCATTTCGGGCATTTCAATATCAAGAAATATTAGTTCAACATTTTCATGTTGCTTTAAGAAATAAATTGCTTCAACGGCAGTAGAAAATGATCCGGCAAGAGTGAGATTTTCAGTTTTTTTTACGTACTCTTCTATTACCCTAATAGATAATTTGTCGTCGTCAATAATTATACAATTCATCAAATATATTGTTGCTTTTATCCAAAGATAATAGAATTTTGTCAAAAAAAAATAATTATTCTGCGATAAATAATTTAATCAGGTTTTGTAACCGAACTTTTAATTTTCGGGTTTTTATTAATATTCTCGAAAAAATATTTTTCTATCAAATCGGGTTTTTTAATTGAATTCTTTAACCACTGGAGCCTTATTGTTTCCATATCTTCTTTTTCAAGATGCCAGTTAATATTAGATTCTTTTAGTTTATTTGAAACCTGGTGAAGGATAATTGCTACTGCTACTGAAATATTAAAGCTTTCAGTAAATCCAGCCATTGGAATGTAAACAAACTCATCTGCAAAATTCTCAACTGATTTTGTTATACCAGTAAGCTCAGTTCCAAAAACAAATGCAGCTTTGCCATTATTAATGTTAAACTTTTCGATACGTGTTCCTTTTTCGTGCGATGTAGTTGCTACAATCCTGTAATTGTTGCTTTTAAGTTTTTTCAGGGCATCGACTGTATTTTCTTTTTCGGAATTATACCTATAAATATTCAACCATTGATCTGAGCCTAATGCTATCTCTTCATTAGGTTTGAATTTGTTTTTATTTTCAATAATATGCACATCCTGGATTCCAAAACAGTCGCAAGTTCTCATTATGGCTGCAGAATTGTGAGGTTGGAATATATCTTCAAGAACAATTGTAATATACTTTGTCCTTTTTTGCAGGTTGCTATCGACCAATTTCAAACGGTTAGGATTGATGAAATTTTCAAAATAATTGATAAGTTCTTCTACCATTTTTCGATTATTAATACGAAATTAAATATTGATAAAAAAATTGACAGAAAAATATTCAAAATAAAAAAGGAGTACATGTTTTGTACTCCTTTTAAATTCAGAGATAAGAACCTTATTTCTGAACAGCGTCGGTTAAATCGCTACCAGCTTTGAATTTAACAACTTTCTTAGCAGCAATTTTAATTTCTTTACCAGTTTGGGGATTTCTTCCTGTTCTGGCACTTCTCTTAGCAACTGAGAAAGAACCGAAACCAACAAGAGCTACCCTGTCACCTTTTTTCAGTGCGGTAGTTGTTGATTTGATTAATGCATCAAGAGCTTTTTTAGAATCAGCCTTGGTCAAACCAGCTTCAGCAGCAATAGCATCAATAAGTTGCGCTTTGTTCATAATAATGTGTTTTTAGGGTTAGTAAATATTACTAATTTTAAAATTGTAGTACAAATATATAGATTTTCTTGGGTTTAGCAAATTATTATTAAAAAAAATGCAGGAATGTTGGGCGTTTCATGAGGTTACCAACTTAACTAAAAGGAATAGATGTAATTATATAATAAGCAATAATTCAGTTAAATAAGCTATATCTCAATATTGGTAAGGGTTGTTAATATTTTTTTAATAAATAATTTTTGAGAGAAAAAGAAAATATTACTTTTGTGGCCGATCTTTTGGGAGAAATGGCAGAGTGGTCTAATGCGGCGGTCTTGAAAACCGTTGTCCGGGCGACTGAGCAGGGGTTCGAATCCCTTTTTCTCCGCAGAAATGATGGCAATAAAATGAAAAACCCAGCAAATTTGACCGATTGCTGGGTTTTTTATTTTGGCTATATAGCAATAAAGTGAATAATTAGCCATAAAAATACATCCCAATTCGGAGGACTTTATTCAAAAACAAAAACTCCACCTATTTAGTAAATATTTCATTGATTTACATCATTTTGCACTTTCACAAAGAGCTCGTTAAATGTAATTTTGTATAAAATACTTGGATCAATGATATCATTTTCCTCTATTGAATAATTTTCGTTTGCGCACAGTATATTAGGTTGTCTTAAGAATGGTTTCATTATTAGGCCTAACAACGGCTAATTTAATGTTTAAGCGGCGGGACAATCTAGCGAAGGATAGATTTCTTACAATATCGACAAAAAATATCTCATATAAAGTATTTTAAATGCATTGAAAAATAGAGTTTTGGTAATGATTTTGTAACTTTGCTTAATTAAGTTAATTATAAACTGGCATAATTTGACATCTTTTAAATTCCGGATATAGCCTTTAATTAAAGATTGTGCTTATTGACTAAAACAAAAACTTAAAAATGTCTCACTTAAATAATCATCCTATTATGAAGAGGGATACAATAGAAGCGATAAAGAAATTAAAATATTTTATTTTAATAAGCTTGGGTATTGCTATATTACTTAGCTCATGCAATTATAAAAATAACAATGATAATATTAAGATAGCCCTAATGCTGAGCAATATGAGAATTGCAAGATGGCAGAAGGATAAAAACTATTTTCTTGAGGAAATTAAAAAACGTGGCTGTGAGGGTATAGTTGTTGATGCGGATTTAAATGAACAAGTTCAATTGGAGCAAGCTCAAACACTTATAAAACAAGGCGTTAAAGTTCTGGTAATTGCAGCAGTTAATTCAACAACTGGTGCAGTTATTGTTCGATTGGCAAAGGAAAATGGAGTTAAGACTATTTCGTATGATGGTATTATAAATAATTGTCCATTAGATTATATTGTTGCTTTTGAAGATAAAAAAATTGGAAAATTAATGGCTGAATATGCCTTATCTAAAGCACAGAAAGGAAATTATATAATTATCGGAGGAGACAAAACAAATGCAAATTCAGTTCAAATTAGAGAAGGGGAAGATGAAGTACTTGCACCCAATTTAAAAGATGGTAAAATAAAAATTATTTATAGTTCTTATACAGAAAGTTGGTCAACCGAAGAGGCTTATATGACTATGAAAGCAATCCTCAGACTTTCAGATGACAGACCTATAGCAATCCTAGCCTCTAATGATGATATGGCTCAGGGGATTATTACGGCTTACGAACAAGAAAATCTCCTGTTACCGGTCATTACAGGGCAAGATGCCTCACTTGTCGGATGCCGGAATATAATGAAGAACAAACAATCCATGACCGTATATAAACCGATTAAGAAACTTTCTGCCAGTGTTGCTGAATTAGCAGTTAAGTCTGCCAAAGGCGAAAAGATTCAAAGTTTCGATGCTGCCATTTTTAATGGCATGTTTGATATTCCGGTTATTTATGTCGATATCCTGACAGTCGATAAAAATAATATGGAATCTACTATAATAAAAGATGAATTTCAGAATGCGAAAGAAATTATTGAGTAACGATTATTTTTAGAAAAGCAGGAGTTAAATTTGAACATTGTGCTCAGTGCAAAATAAGAAATTGTGTATATGCTAAAGACTTTCAAAAACGTGCCGATTGAGATGTGCCTGAAAGTTTTTCAATAGCCGGCAATTTAGCAATATCAATAGTCATTTGATTTGCATAAGATTCAATATTCTGGTTAAGTAAAAACCCTAATCCACCCAAATAGTCCTAAGATTAATTTTTTCATAATTATTGCATTTTTCTTCAAAATTATAAACCAACTTTTTTCTCGTTTTTCTTTTCTCTTTTGAAAATAAATGTGATCAGGGGCAATGGCTTTTCCAACAATATTATTACCAACCTGACAGACAGTTTAACGCAAAAAAAATGTCCGATAATATTATGATAAATGTTTTGGCACTTTTTCACTTCCTTAAAATGTCAATTTCTTGATATTTAATTTGTTGAATTATTGCAACCGTTTTGACTAATCGCTCTTTTCTGTAGACGAACGGGAAAAATGTTATTAATTGTAAAAAATAATAATTGATAATTAGAAATTATCGTTAAAATTAGACCTGTTTATGCATTAGCCGGACACCTTGACTACGTCGGGCCGGACAATTTTCAATTGACATATATAACTTAATAAAATTAATGGGCGCAAAGCTACAAACGAAATTTTCCTCGATTTGCCAAATATTACAAATCATCTGGGTAAAATGTCGGAATATTACGATGCAAGTATACCTAACAAAATTGGCTACATTACTCAAATGGTATTTTTACCTAACTTAATGTACAGGGTTTATTTTTAATAATACATTGAAATTCGTATAACATAAAAATAAATAGAATGCGGATGACTCAGATACTTCGTAACACTGAAATAAACGGATTCATTCAGCGAAAATATTCATTGGTAACATCCGTTTTATCAACCTTCCAACTTTAGGTTAATAACATGGATTATATTTGTAACTTTCAACATGTCTAAACCGTCTTATTAGCATTTAACCAAAAACTAAAAAAATGAAAAAAGCTATAAAATTTGGAGAAACCGTTGAGGGTTATAATATTCCGGTTTTAAATGAACGAGAAATAAGGGCATCAGCAGGAATTCTGTTTTTATTTGTCTTTATGTCTTTAATATTAGTTTTATTTAAACAGAATTTTATACTCGTCAAGTATGTTATTACTTTTTTCCTTATAGATTTTATAATACGTGTGTTTATCAATCCTAAATTTTCCCCGACATTAATTTTAGGGCGATTGATTGTTGGTAGGCAAAATCCCGAGTATGTCGGGGCTGCACAAAAGAAGTTTGCCTGGATAATTGGTTTGGTTTTGGCAACTATTATGTTCATTTTTCTGGTGGTAGTAAATGCATTTAGCCCGATAACAGGTATTATCTGTCTAATCTGCTTAATATTCTTATTCTTTGAGTCTGCGTTCGGTATATGCTTAGGATGTTTATTTTATGGTTGGTTTTACAAAGAAAAAGCACAGTACTGTCCCGGAGAGATTTGTGATGTTAAAACAAAACAAGATATTCAAAAAACATCGAAAGTTCAGATACTTATTATTTTGGGATTTATCGTATTCATTTTCCTTTCAGACTATTTATTTAATGACCAATTTAGTAAAAAACCATATAACTTATTTAAAATTTATAGTTCTTCAAAATCTAAATAAATATTGTTTTTTACAAAAAAGTGAAAGTACTTATGTTAGCTACTGAATACAAAGAATTCGATTCTTCTGAGGTTCTTAAACCAAAAGAAATTAAAAAACCTAATCTTAAAAATCATGATGTACTTGTTCGGGCATTCGAAGAACTTGAGTGGGGTGTGAGGGTAGCATTAGAGACCTATTCCAATGTTCATCGTGGTAGCGGGTACAACTCGATAGTGACTACATATTTATTCGAGCAGGCCAGGGACATTGTCCTGGACTACCTTAGTCTGAACAAGAAAAAATACATGGTTATCTTTTGCACACCAAGAAGAGTTAAGGTCCTTATAGCTCAACTTGAGCCTGAAAGTTATCAATGTGTTTCAAGCCAGGATATCGGTTTGTCACTCGGTGTTAGGGCGTTGGCTGTCAAACGTAAGGCATTGAATAAAATCATCCATTTCCATACCGGTGGAGGGACAGCAAGTCTTGTTTCCCCCAACTGGGTCATCTCGGCCAAAGCACCAGGCAAATTCGAAGCCGGTACACCAGCTATAATCAACGTAATCGCGTTTGCCAAGGCACTGAGGCTTATCCGGCATTTTGGGAATGATACATTCCAGGCTATTATCGCTGAAAAGCTTACGGCCAAGGAAATTCTGTACCACGATGAATTGGATAAGTACTCCGGAAGGAAACTATTGGATAAACTCAGGCAGACCCTGATCGGTCAAGGCGTTCTTGTCCCGACAGTGGAAGGGGTCAAGCCCTATATTAATTTAGACAATGGCGCCAGTACCCCGACTTTTACACCGATATGGAATGTTGTCCGCCAGGTATGGCGCCAACCAAGGCAAGTTCAGCAAGAGATCATTCAAGAGGTCAGTTCCATCTGTGCAACGGTACTGGGCGCACCTTTATCAACCTATGATGTGATCTTTACTTCCAACACTACCGAAGCTATAAATCTGACGGCCGAAAGT
>CAVSGB010000058.1:0-5709 GCA_963726845.1 uncultured Bacteroidota bacterium
GAACATTCCATTCTTCCAGATATGATTGAAGTTGGAAGTTTTATCGGGCTTGCAGCGATGACTCATTCTGAGATGACCATCAAAAATGTTTCTTATAACGATCTCGGTATTATACCCGATTGTTTCAGGCGGCTGGGAATTTCATTTGAACTCCGCGGTGATGATATTTATGTGCCATCGCAGGAAGAATACGAAATAGATACTTTTATCGATGGCTCGATACTCACGATTGCCGATGCTCCCTGGCCGGGACTTACACCCGATTTACTGAGCGTATTCCTGGTCGTTGCAACACAGGCAAAAGGCAGTGTCCTGATTCACCAGAAAATGTTCGAAAGTCGTTTGTTTTTTGTAGATAAATTGATAGATATGGGCGCACAGATTATTTTATGCGACCCGCACCGTGCAACTGTAATCGGGCACAACAACCGTTTAAGGTTGCGCCCAACACATATGAGTTCACCCGATATCAGGGCTGGTGTAGCACTACTAATTGCAGCAATGTCGGCAGAAGGGAAGAGTATTATCAACAATATAGAACAGATCGACCGGGGATATTTTAAAATTGATGAGCGGCTAAACTCTATTGGTGCCGACATCAGAAGGATTAATTAAAAAGGGGCAATCGAAAAACGAAAACCCCTTCATATAGGACTTTTTAAAGGTATTCACTAATTAATTGAACTCCGTGAACAAATTAGGTTCAATATAAACTTAAAAAGAAAACCTTCCAAATTTAAGGTCAATACAGATTAACGTCTTGGAGGCCTGCCACCCGATCTTGAATCCCTGCCGCCTGAAGCTGGTTTAGGGTTTGCTTTTTTTACCACGATAGTTTTACCTTCAACTTCTGCGCCATTGAGTTCTTCAATTGCATTGAGTGCTTCGTTTTCATTAGCCATTTCCACAAATCCAAAACCCTTGGAACGGCCCGTAGCCTGGTCAGTAATTACTTTGGCAGATGTTACTTCACCATACTCTTCAAAAATCTCTTTCAGGAAATCGCTTTGAATCCTGAAATTCAGTTGTGCAACAAAAATGTTCATAAAAAATAAAAGTTATAAAAGTTATAAATTATTTAATAAAGGCATTAAGATTTGCAGAAGATTTTCAGGACTTGCCAAATGAAGGAAGGAAAACTAAAAATATACAACGCAACTTAATTCCAGTTATTCAGGCAACAAAAGTAATTAATTATTTTTAAATGCAGAGAAATATTTTTTCAGTCTCAGGAGACCGGAACCCTGGAAATAAAAACCTGCTTTCCAATTACTGTCTCCGGATTCCGGTTTCCTGTCTCCGGATTCCATTTATACATGCCTTCCTTTGAACAGCAACAAAATAGTATAATAAATAATTACCAAATCGGTATATATAGACATATTTTCCATATATAGCATATCGTAACGCAAACGCTGGGTCATCTGTTCCACGTTTTCCGCATATCCGAATTTTACCTGTCCCAGCGAAGTTATTCCTGGTTTTATTTTTTGAAGCTGAAGGTACTGCGGTTTTAACTTGATTATCTGGTCGATATAAAACTGACGTTCCGGTCTGGGCCGACAAGTGACATTTCACCTCTTAGGACATTAATAAAATTAGGCGTTTCGTCAATTTTTGTTTTTCGCAAAAACTTACCAAATGGCGTAATACGTTTGTCATTCTGACATGATAAATCCGGGCCATTTTTTTCTGCATCAATATACATACTGCGAAATTTGAGAATAAAAAAAGTTTTTCCATTTTTACCAACTCTTTCCTGCCTATACATAACAGGGCCTTTTGATGTAAGCTTTATCCCGATTGCACAAAATAAATAAACAGGAGAAAATACGATTACGGCAATAAATGAGAAAACGAAATCAATAAACAATTTCATTGCCAGTTGCCAATGAGGAAGAATTTCGTGGGCTATTTCCAGAAGAGGCGTGCCCATGATATTTGTTATCTTTATTTTTCCCCTTAATACATTGTGAAGTCCGGGTATTGCTTTAACTGTAATTTCGGGAAATCCCAGCCAACTTATAATTTCAGTAATATCGTTCTTTTCTTCCGGTGATATTGCTATAATTATTTCATCTATTTTATTTTTATTTATTGCTTCGGGAATATCTTCCAAACTTCCCATACAAGGCAAACTGGCATCCAGGTCATATTTTTTTGCCGATGGGTTTTTTATATACCCTATAAAGTAATTTCCGTCAGTTGGTTTTTTCGAATTTAATTCATTGAAAATTTCAACAGCCTCTTTTCCACAACCAATAATTAAAGTATTGAATAGTATTTTCTTTTTATGAATTTGGTGAATTGTAATTTTCGTTAGTGTAATCCTTGGAATTATAGTAAATATAAATTGCAGGCAAAGCAGCACCGAACCAGTTATATAATAGCTATGATAATTCTTTACAACATCGTCGAGCAGCAAAGTGAAAAATAGAATAATCACACCAAATAAAGAAATTTTGAAGGTTTGCGTTATATTTCCGGGTATGTTTTTTCGAAAAATAAAACGATAATATCCGCTTATATAATATAAAGTAACCCAGAAAAGTGGCACCAATATTATGCCTTCAAAGAATTTTTTAGAATCAATTAATAGCAATATCGAATAATCTGGAATAGGATTCTCAACGACAAGTTTTCTGAATAGAAAGAATAATGCCCAGGCAACCAATGCGGCCAGATAATCAGAGACTAAGTATTTTGTTATTTGTATTTTTCGGTTCATATCTAATAAACAACATACGACAAAAGTAGTTTTAAAGGCACAATTTATATTTAATATTTAGAAAAACTTTATCGTTCAACGTAAATGACTGGAAAATTACGCGGCATTTTAAAGAAGGCTGGCCATTGTCTTTTCTTCAACTTTTCTTAAAATAAGCATCGAATTCTTAAAACTTTCAAGATGGTTTACAGGATTAAGATAGGTCTCAAAAGTATTGATGTAGTTAATTATTTCTTCATAAGGGTTTTCATCTTTCGGTATAACCGGCCTGGTAATTTCGAATTCCAGGACATTATTTCTATTGAAAGTTTTTATTATAGATAAGTTTTTATTCAGGTCTATTGAAACTATCTGTCCAGTCTGATACACAGTAAGAAAGAATTCATCCCGTGATGCAATAAAATCAATTGAAATACAAGCTATACAACCATTATCAAATTCAAGCCTGGTATTTATTAATTGGGGAATTTTACCAACTACACTTACAACGTTTGCATTTATTGTCTTAATATTTGCTTTTACAAGGTTTATTACTATATCTATAATATTAAGTAAAACATCTGATTTGCTGGCAGATGAGGTTTTAAATTCGGGAATTGAATTATAGTTTATTTGAATGAATACCGGGTTAAATATGTAAGACTTTGTATTTATAAGGCAATTGCTGAAACGATAAGGCAAAAAGGGCACAACTGAAACCGAAGCTTCTGTTGCCAGCTTATTCAATTCGTCTATTTCATTTAAATAAAGGTTTACTGTCTGGTCGACTATTACATGTTTTGAGTTTTGGATACATTCAATAATAAGGTTATAAGATTTCTCATCAGTTTTAGGGACTATCAATAAATCTGACTTGCTTATTAAACCAAATGGGTTAGAATTGCTGGATAATTTAGCGCTTGAGGCAACCTTTTCTGATAACTGTTTATTATAATCATATATACCGGTAAATTCTATATCCCTGGTTTTTTTCAATAGTTTCAGCATCAAAGTGTAATTGTTTCCCAAACCTAAAATACCTATCTTTTTCATAAATAGCCATGACTTTCAGCAAAATTACTATATTTGGTACACCTATGATTTTTTTTTCAAATCAACTTATGAACTAATTGTGTTGATAAAGTTACCTTTGCAGAAATATTTTTTAAATGGAAGATACCTATCGCCACAAGGGTTTGCGCAAAAAACTTGTTGAAGAAATACGAAGCAAAGGTATTCATGACGAATTGATACTTCAGGCGATATCTAAGGTTCCCCGGCACTTCTTCATGGATAGCAGTTTTATTAATTTTTCATACAAAGACAAAGCTTTCCCGATAGGGCCCGGACAAACAATTTCACAACCTTATACAGTTGCATTTCAGACAATGCTTTTGCAAGTGAAACCCAATGACAAAATTCTTGAAATAGGTACTGGCAGTGGTTACCAGGCAGCTATATTGATGGAACTGGGGGCACGGGTATTTACAATTGAAAGACAGCGCGAACTTTTCCTTAAAACACAAATGCTGTTGCCCAAAATGGGCTATAACCCCAATTTCTTTTTCGGTGACGGTAACCTGGGACTTCCTACTTACAGCCCATTCGATAAGATTTTGATAACTGCCGGTACAACAGAAATTCCCCTTGTGCTTACAAGGCAGCTTAGAATTGGCGGAAGACTTGTATTGCCCGTCGGTAGCCGTTCTACCCAAACTATGGTAGTTGTTGAACGAACAGGTGAAGAATCTTTTACTAAAACTGAACATGGAAGTTTTATCTTTGTACCGCTTTTAAAAGGAACAGAATAGCTGTGATAAATATTAAAACATTTGTTTTCAATCCTTTTCAGGAAAATACATACGTATTATCTGATGAAACCAGAGAGTGTGCCATTGTTGATCCCGGCTGTAATTCTGAAAAGGAATTCAATGTGCTTTTTGCTTATATAAGTTCTAATAAATTTAAACCTGTCAGGCTTTTGTTAACACACGGCCATATCGACCATGTGTTGGGATTATCTGTGGTTTCGGAAAATTTTCAGCTTAAACCCGAAATTCACAAACTTGACCTATACCTTACAAACGATTTTGTATCACAGGGTAAAATTTTTGGTTTCAATGCACGGCCAATTCTTAATATCAGTGTTTTTCTTGAAGAAGATATTCCTGTCCTTTTTGGCAATTCTCAGCTCGGGGTATTGCATGTGCCTGGACATACGCCGGGAAGCTTTACGTGTACCTGGTTCGGTTGCGTATTGCTGTTCCATGACTTGGGCCAAGGAGCGCGCGCTGGCGTTGTCGCCGCCGTCGCTGACCACGATCAACACTTTCTTATCCCGGCTGCCCGCCTGCAATTCCACTAAAGCCTTGGCGATCGCGTCGTAAAGAGCGGTCTGGCCTCCGGCGGGCCTGACGACGATCGCGTTTGCAAGTTCGACGGTGTTATTGGTGAATCGGACCGCGCCTGGCAGGCCCAGCGATACATGCTCGTTGAAGTTGGGGACGAACATTTCGTCTTGCGGATTGCTGGAACGTACGAAGGTCTGGGCGGCGGTGGACACCTCCGCAAGTTTCGGCCGCATGCTGGTGCTCTGGTCGACCACCAGTCCCACAGTGACGGGAATATCTTCGTTTCTGAAAAGCCGGATGTGCTGCCGTACACCGTTCTCATAAACCTCGAAATCCCCTTCGGCCAATCTGGAGACAAAGCCGCCCTGGTGGTCGGTCACGGTAGCCGGCATCACTACCAAGGCAACGTCCGCGATCGGAATCCGGGGTCTGGATCTTGCGCTGGCGGCGACGTCTGAGATGCGGCGTGGCCTGCCAGGAAGATCGGGAGAAGGATCGGGAGGGCGATGGCATGCGCTATGCCACGCTCTCCCGCCCGCGACAGACCCATCCTCATAGCCGCTCTCCTTCCGACAGTTATCGCGCGGGCAAGCTCTCGCCCGCGGGCCAGCCTTTAACTGGCTACTCCACGCGCCTTACTGCACGCGCTTT
>CAVSGB010000059.1:0-5863 GCA_963726845.1 uncultured Bacteroidota bacterium
TATCTTTAAAAGTACTCCTGATTATGCATGTTTTTTCGTCTTTGCAATGTTCGCAGGGTTGATAGAATTTTTCCGAAGTGCAGGCCAGCAGGGCAATACTCCCTTCAAAAAGCCTCACTATTTCTAACAAACTTATGTCTTCCGGTTTTTTAATAAGATAATATCCTCCTTTTTTACCAAGTTTGCTTCCCAAATATCCATTTTTTTTCAGTTCGAGCAAAATTGATTCTAAAAAACGTTTGGGGATTCTTTCACTTTCGGCAATCTCATTAATAAGCAGTGTACCTTTATTATATTCGCGGGCAAGTCCGAACCATTGCCAACATTGAATATCGTGTTTTCTGCGTAAACATATTTAGCCTATTTTACTTATATATTTAAGTCGTTCTAAATCAATAATTTTAATGAATTTCCCAGTCGTTTCTATAATATTATCTTTTTGCCATTTTGAAAAACTCATGATAACATTTTCAGTTGAGCAACCGGCAAATTCTGCAATTTCTTTGCGTGTCAGGGTTGTTTGAAATTCCAATTTTGAATAAACCTCTGCGGATAAAAAAAGTAAAATATCTGCAATACGCCCCTCTTTCTGTTTATATGCCAGGCTAATGAAATTCAGTACCGAAGTTTTGAACATTTGCGATGCTACCTGGAATAAAACAACAGAAAACCTTGCATTATTCATCATTATTTCCATCAAAATATCAGAATTAATGAGGATCACTTCACAATCTTCTACGGCGACAAATGAAAACAAATTATTTTCTTTATAAAAAAGATTTGCACCTCCAAGTATTTTTGGAGCTGCAACTATT
Organism: uncultured Bacteroidota bacterium; assembly: GCA_963726845.1. Taxonomy (GTDB): domain Bacteria; phylum Bacteroidota; class Bacteroidia; order Bacteroidales; family DTGW01; genus CAVSGB01. Next base: position 816 of record CAVSGB010000059.1, read on the forward strand.
GTCAATATCAGATTCCTGCTTGTTTCATTTTGATAATTGAATTTCACAATCCCTTTCTCCAAAAATGCAATATGTGTAGATAAAGCACCCTGTTTTAAAATTATTTCACCTTTCTTGTATTTGAGCCTGATTGATGATTTTTCAATTTTTTCGAAGTCTTTTTCAGTTATAAACTGAAGTGAAAACCTTCGTAGCCACTTATAATCCTGCTTTACTTCGCTATTTGACATTTAATTAAATGTTTATTATTCAACAATTAAATATTCAATCTTTTTTTATTAAAAGTTTAATAAAAGTCTATATAAAATCAGAGTCAAATATACACTATAACAATAGACATAATGTATATAATTGTTAAAAAATTCTATATATGGAAATTAGGAAAATATCAATAATTGGAGGTCATGGAAAGGATGGCTCAATTGAGAAAGTTGATCGTTTTGATCTTAAAATGGGCGACATAATTAGCGTTGTAGGCCCTACCGGGTGTGGAAAAACCACGCTAATCAACGATATTGAACTTTTTGCAAACCGGAACACTCCTTCTGGCCGGCAGGTCTTGATAAATGATGAACCTGTACCGGAAGATTTTACTTTCGACCCTTCAAAACACCCCATTGCAATGATTTCGCAACATACTAATTTCCTTAGCGACCTACCGGTTGGCGAATTTCTTATCATTCATGCCAAAGTTCGCGGCGCTTCCAATATTGAAAAAGTAGTGGACGAAACCATTCAGTTTGCCAACCAACTTACCGGCGAAGCAATAGATAAAGCCACTGCCATGACAGAACTTTCCGGTGGGCAAACCCGTTCGCTTTTGATTGCCGATGCTGTGGTTATTGGTAATTCGCCAATTATTTTATTAGATGAAATTGAAAATGCCGGGATACACAAAACAAAAGCCCTTGAGTTGCTAAAATTGTACGAAAAAATATTTGTATTTGTAACCCACGATCCCACCATTGCCTTGCTTTCCGATTCGCGTGTAATTATGAAAAACGGTGCCATGCAGAAATTAATTGCATCAAATCCTGAAGAACGTGCAGTTGCAGATGAATTAAAGAAAATTGACAATGTAATCCTGCATTTTAGGGGGTTAATAAGATCAGGTGAAGTAATTAACCAGCGCCAACTGGAAAATTTAGCGATATAATTATTGATAATTTAAACTTTGAATACATGAAACATCCATGCTCTTGCTTTTATGACAAGGATATAAATATAACATGTATGTTCCATGAGAATCAACTATAAGATCATTAAATGTTTAACTTAATTATATTCTCATGAAACTGGTAATATTTGCAGTGCCTCCAACATGTGGTAAAACAACCGTAATCCGTCAGGTTATTAAAAGAATGTTGGTCAAAAATTTAAAACCATCGTACATAAAAATTGATGTTCTATACGCGGATGAGGACGAAACGATAAATAAAGAATTCGGTATTCCCACGAGAAAAATATATTCAGGTGAGCTTTGCCCCGACCATTGTAATGTGGTTGTTTTGGACGAAGCCGTAGAATGGGCTGAAAAGGAAGGTTCAGATTATTTATTTGTCGAAACTGCAGGTTTGTGTTTGCGTTGTTCGCCGTATGTTGAAAAATCCCTGGGTGTGGTAGTCCTCGAAGCTACCAGTGGAATGAACCTTCCACGTAAGATTGGGCCGATGCTTACATTGGCAGATATCAGTGTAATTACCAAGATTGACCTTATTTCACAAGCCGAACGCGAAGTTTTCCGTTACCGTGTACTTGAGTCAGCTAAAGAAATTACTGTAGTTGAAAGCAATGCCTTGTATGGTATTGGTATCGATCCTATTGTTAAACAAATCCTTAAAACACCTGAAGTAGAATTCCCGATGTATTTACGCGGAAACCCACCGGTTGGCACTTGTACCATTTGTGTTGGCAAAAAAGAAATTGGGGCAAAAAATCACTTTGGCGTATTGCGAACAATGAACCAGGAACTTTTTTATGTTGGCGAATAAAATCAGTACACATGCAAGCAGGAATTTATCTTGATAATGCAGCTACAACCTGCATAGATAAACGGGTGTTGGAAACCATGTTGCCATATTTTTACGATTTTTATGGAAATGCATCGAGTTTACACACATTAGGTACCGAAGCCAAAGAAATATTGGAACGTTCGCGATTGCAAATTGCTGCTTGTATAGGTGCCAGACCCGATGAAGTCATATTTACATCCGGAGGTACAGAGGCAAATAATTTTGCTCTAAAAGGTGTCGCTTTTGCACAGAAAAGCAAAAGGAAGCATATTATTATTTCATCAATAGAGCATGATTGTATTTTGAACACGTGTAAATGGCTTGAAGAACAAGGCTTTTTTATAACTTATCTCCCGGTGGATACGGATGGTATTGTTGATTTAAATGTACTTCAAAGAACAATTTCAGACCAAACAATTTTGGTTTCTGTAATGCACGCCAATAATGAGATAGGGACAATACAGCCTATTAAAGAAATCGGGACAATCTGTAAAAAGTATAATACTATCTTTCATTCCGATGCCTGCCAAAGTTTTGGTAAAATTCCAATAAATGTTTCTGAAGGCTATATCGACATGTTGACGGTCAACTCACATAAAATATATGGGCCTAAGGGTGTGGGTGCGCTATATCTTAGAAGAGGGGTCAATATTGTTCCACTATTACATGGTGGTGGACAGGAAGAAGGCTATCGCTCTTCAACAGAGAACATTCCCGGTATTGTTGGTTTTGCAAAAGCAGCCGAACTTGCAGCAAGTGAAATGGACGATGAAAATTATCGATTGACCGCTTTACGAAATAAATTGACGGCCTTTTTATACGATAACTTCGACAATGTTTATATAAATGGCCACAATCAAAAGCGATTGCCTGGTCATTTGAGCTTTAGTTTTCATGGATTGGAAGGCGAAACCATAAGGCTTCTTTTATTGCTCGATGAAATGGGGATAGCCGTATCTGCTGGTTCTGCATGTTCCTCAAATCATGGAAATAGTGCTTCTCATGTTTTACAGGCCATAGGCTTAAACCCTTTCGAAGCCCGCGGCGCTATCAGGGTCAGCATGGGCCGGTTTACTACAGAAAGTGAGATTGATTCTTTTCAACAGTCATTAAAATTTAAAGTTTTGCAACTGAATTCAATTTTCTCACAATAAAACCTAATTAACATGGAAACATTAACCAACGGTACAAAAAGAACCTTAGAATTATTGCCCAACCTCAATTGCGGAGCTTGTGGCTATAAAACCTGCAATGATTTTGCAGACGCCATAGATAGAACCGAAACCGAATTAAAAAGATGTATTCACATAAAACAAACTGTTTCGAACATTGGGTTTAAAAATTGTCTTAGTTGCATGGGAGGTGAAAATCTGGGCGAAAAACTCGAGTGGAAAGACAGCCTTAAAAGGGAATTCGATTTTATCCTCGATATTTTTGAAGGCGAGCCAGGGCCAAAAGAAACAATTTTGCCATACAATCCAACGTTGGTAAAAGAACTGGGCGTAAAAAAAGGCGATGTTATGATTGGCCGGCCAATGGGTATGTCTTGCGGATGCCCGGTTACCCATTGTGGTGTTGTTACCGATGTTGATGCACGCAATGGCGTTATTAACTGGTACGTGACAGGCCCACTTCGTCCGCGTACTGAAGGGTTTATTGATATTGGCTATTATGTATCACAGGCTTATGAAGGAATTATTAAGGAATCTAAAGAAGAAATAAAACTTGGGCGCCGATACTGGTTCCTGCCGCGCAGGTGCATGTTGCAATGGAGGCATAGCGGATTGGTAAATGCAGTTACAAAACTTAAAGATGGAAGTTTTAAAGTCAGGATTGAAGGTTTGTATATAGGATAAATTTTATTCAATTAATTTTTTATCGTAAATTTCGGGACATTTAATTACAACAAAAACCTATGGCCGATAATGGTACAATTAATATTGTCCTGGCTGATCCGCAATTTCTTATCACCGAAGCATTAAAAGCGATATTTGCCTCACATGAAAAATTTGTGCTTATCGAAGCTACCAACAATGTTTATGAGTTAAGTAAAATTTTGGCTGGCAAAAATCCGGATGTTCTTTTAACTGACTTTTCGCTCATGGATTTTGACAACATTTCAGACCTGAAAAGCATAAAAATCCAATATCCCAAACTGGCAATTATTATTCTTACAAATGCTGTTAACAGGGTTGAATTTATGGAATTGAGTAAAGCTGGTATAAAAAATATTATAACCAAAATTACTGACCGGGAAGAACTATTTGAGGCAATTGAAGCAGCAAGTAAGGGGAAAAAATATTATTCCACTGAAATACTTGATCTGTTAATTGAATTGCATGATAAAAAGAATATTGTAAATGAGCCAAACCAGCTTACAACAAGTGAAACTGAAATCGTCAAACTGATATCTGAAGGTTTTACATCAAAAGCCATTGCAGATCGAAAAAATATCAGTTTCTATACAGTAATGACGCATCGAAAAAATATTTTCAGAAAATTAGGGATCAAAAACTCATCTGAATTACTCATGTATGCCATGAAAGCAGGTATAATCGACTCCTTGGAATATTATATTTAGTGAAAAGTCAGGTTTCAAGTGTTATAAGTTGATTTCAAATCTATTATTTATTTTTCAAATTTTAAGTCATCCAATTTCATTCTTTACTATTAACAATATATATCCCTAAATTATGGTATTAAAATACTTTAATTATGGTATTTCTAATAATTTTTAGAAACTTCAATTTTGTAAGCAGAATCAGTCAATGAGAAAAATCATGGAACAATTTCCTACATATTCTAAATTTTATTACAAAACTCCAAAAAAATACATGCTTTGCATCTCTTCAAAAAATTGTATGTGTTGCTAATTTATTCTTTTAATCAATTATTTATTTTCTAAACAGAACAAACCTAAAAGGAATAAATAATTCCATTAATAAATAATAGGCTTTTTTCAATTTCCCTCAAAATTTAAATTTTAGAACCCACGTCAATGCAAGCTTTTATAAAAAACTATATTAATATCTGTGA
>CAVSGB010000060.1:0-11543 GCA_963726845.1 uncultured Bacteroidota bacterium
TAATAATATATCCCTGCGCCAAAATTAGGCAACATATAATTCTCGTTGTTGTTGCTGAATGCAGGATCAGAAGGATCAATTAAATAAATATTTTTCCAGTTGAAATTTGCGAAATGCATACCTGCCCTCAGGCCAAATGCAAGTTTCCCTTTGCCTAAATTCACCCTGTATGCATAATTAAAATAAGCTTGTGTATTCCTTGTCGGCCCTGAAGTTTCGTTAAGTAATAAAAAACCAATACCAATATGTGCATTTTTTAACGGTGCATGTATACTTAATGTTTGATAAACCGGAGCCCCATCAAATCCAACCCATTGGTCGCGGTACATCAGGTTTACACTTAATACTTCCCGACTTCCTGTATAGGCAGGGCTTAGCAGCAATCCATTCGAAACATACTGGCTAAATACAGGAAAATCCTCAGCTTCGATTAACCCGTTTAGCAAAAATGACAGCAATAATATGTAAATTAATTGTTTCACTAACGCCTTATAATAAGAAAACCTTTATACGTCCTGCCAATTATCCTTAGTATATAGTAATATGTGTCGGAAGGCAACGGAGTTCCATCATGTGTTCCATCCCAATCACCCTTATAATTTGTATCATGATAAACTTCGGCACCCCATTTATTGATAATAATCAACTCAGCATTTTTACCTCTGAGATTCTCAATACCCGGAATTTCAAATTTGTCGTTTATGCCATCCCCATTTGGAGAAAATCCTTGCGGTATCCTTAGATCTTTTACTTCAACAACTACCGTATCTTTAATAGCATTGCAAACACCGTTAACAACAGTCCATATTAAATAGTTCTTGCCAAATTTCAAGCTATCGACAAATGTTGAAGGATCACTATCGTTTTCAAAATATAGTGATTTGTCTGGTGAAGACCAGGAACCTTTTCCCAACGCCGGCTCAAGTGCCTGCAGCTTAACCTGGAACAAATAAGGATATGTCGTATCTTTTCCTGCATCGCCAGAAGTTGGTTGCTCAAAAAAAGTAATTTCAATACTATCCTTATCTGAACACCCGCCATTATTTTCAGTCCAGGTAAAGTAATGATGTCCATAATTATTATTATTTACTGTTGCAATTGGATTTGATATTGCAGCGCTGGCGAAAAAAGTTGCAGGTACATCTGCTGACCAGGAACCAAGACCAATACTGGGTGTAGCATTTAGCTGTACCTTAAGCCCACATACCGATGTATCTGTGCCCGCCTTTGCATCGGGTATTTTAAAAACTGACAAAGAATCTTCACTGTCCAATTCTTTCGCGACACAATTATTGCCATCCGTTAAAGACAAAATTTTATAAATATAAATTCCGGCACTGCCTGGTTTTAAATCAAGTTTGTAATCCCCGGCAGCATCTTTAACTTCGCTTGTATCTTTGTTATCAGAGTAAGTAAAATCGAAATTACCCTTACCTGTAAATGCAAATGAAATTGTATAATCATTACCCAGACAAATGCTATCATTGAAATATGCTAATGCCCCTATTGGCAATTCGTTGATGCCAATTTTTAATAAATTTGAAGTATCAATACAACAATCGTGTAAACCAGATTTCACAACCCTTTTAAAATATTTTATATTTGACAGGGTATCAGAAATATAAAAAGAGTTTATATTATTAATTCCAATATCTGTAATATTTACAGAATTATTGCCGGCCAACCACAAATAATTGTAATTCGGGTTGTCGCCTCCAGATGGCTGATGACCTTTTAATGTATCGGGCTTAGAACCTTTGCAAACTGAAAAATCGGGCCAATAATATTTTCGCCGATTAAAGGCAGAACTGCAACTTTAATTATTTTGCCTGAGTCAGTGCAAACCCCTGAACTTATTTTTCTCCTGAAATATGAAGTATCTATAAGGAATCCTGTTTTATAATAATCTAAAGTATCAATACCGGAAGTAATTGTCCAATCATGATTATTATTTGAAACCAGCCATGTATATTTAAATAGCCCATCCCCATCGTAGGCAGGATCAGCTAATATAATTCCAGGTGATTGGTTATAGCAGATTGTAGTGTCCGGGTTAATAATGAAATTATTTTTAATGTATGGCCTGACAGCCAATTTCATAGTTGAACTGGTATCCTTGCAAGCATTATTAAGGGCCTGAAAGCACTATTCTTCTAAACCATGTTGTTTCATACATTATTCCTGGATTAAATGTCAAAGTATCCGGTATAATCCGTATTAAGGCGAACTATGGTTTCGATGTAGTTATACTATCCCATTGGTAACGATATTTTTTATCCCCACCAGTGGGCAAATCTCCAAAGAAGTCTTCTTTTGGCCTGGTATTACCGCAAATAACTGTGTCAACTTCATGAATAAAATTATTTTCAATCGAATCCAGAATATTAATTGCCAAAATATTGCTCGTGTCCTTACATGTATTTAACTGACCCGAGAAAACTATCCTTCTATAATACATGGTATCTGGAAGTGCTTTTGAAAAGTGATATTTTGCCCCACTTTGGGTTAAAGAAGTATCGACCGATGAAAAATTATTACTGCTCCCCTGCCATAAATAAATGTATTGGTGATGAATAGTATCCCCACCGCCTATTGGGTTTATTCCATATAATGAATCGGGTTTTAAACTTCCTTTACAAATCCATTGCGTATTTGCAATTACATTATTAGTGATTGCAGGAAGGACAGTAAGATTGATTGAATTGCTTATACTATTGCAAGCACTCGATTTAATAAACCTTCTTACTTTAATGCTATAAGTCTGTTTAGGGGAATAATTTATTTTATTGCTATCGTTTGGAGCAGATATCCAATTTGAATTATATACCTGCCATTGATATATATAGCTACCATTGCCCCCTGAAAGTTTCATAGTATCTGTTCCAAATGGGAAAGTTCCCGTGAGGTTGGGTAAAGGAATTCCATAACACTTTGCAGTATCTGAAGAAAAAATTTTATTGTTATCAATAACTGGCAAAACAAAAACTTTAAGTGTATCCTGACTTTGATCAACAATTGTGTCGCCAAAATATGGATTAAGTACCCTAACAATGCGTAAATAATATGTAGTATCGAATAAAGCAGTTTCCTGGTAAGTCATTGATACTGCTCCCTGGATTATAGAAAAATGTAATTTATCTGTACTTTTTAACCAGGTATACTTATAATTGCCATCGCCACCTTTTGGATGCGAAGCATTAAAAACATGTGGCACATCGCCGGCACAAATAATTGTATCTGAAGGCATGAGGTTAAACAAAAAATTACTTAAAGGCATAATAAGATTTCCCTTAATAGTCCCATATTCTCCAGGACTTGCCCACCTGGTTGTTCTAAAGTAAAGATTTTTGCCACTGGATCCACCAGGATAATAAGAATTAGTAATAGAATCAGAAGGTGGAATTGTAGTGCCATTATACCAAATATAGCCACAGCCTCCGCCACCACCAGGCCCAGCATCAGTTGAGCCTTCTGTCCAACCACCTGAACCGCCCTTAACTGAAACAGTTAGTTTCCCTTCAAAATTATTAACATCTAATAAAACTGCACCGCCGCCACCGCCGCCGCCACCGCCAATAATAGAAATGTCTGTTACTGTCTGACCATCTGCTTTAATACTATGGCCATTTCCTTTGACTACATTAGCAATTAACAATACTAAGCCTCCTCCATTTCCAGCTTTAGAAGTGTCAGTTATTATTGCACGGGTACCGCAGCCTCCACCTCCACCGAATACTGCCCTTACATCTCCCAGATCTAAAAGTCCCCCATCAAGCCTATAGCCTCCAAGTGCAAGCATCTTTGTATTAATAAGAGAATCAGCACAATTTGGATAACATTTACATGCCTGTCCACCGCCAGATCCACCACTTCCAAAGTTACCTCCTCCTCCACCGCCTGAGTGGTAACCTGGGCCACCACCCCCGCCATTGTATAAATATTTTAGCCCCCGCATGTATAATGAATCAAATACCACAACTGATTCTCCTTTTAACCCGGCAGTATCTTTTGCACTAAATGGATAATTTGGCTCAAGGAAATCAAGCGTATCAATGGTTGAATTTATGCAATAACCTTTTGAGGTATCTTTCGAAGGATCTCCTCCGCGAAAACCTGTGCCTGTAACATCAATATCTGATTTTAATTCAAGAGTATCGACAATCATTGCAAATATACCCCCTTGCCCCATCCCAGGGAAATGCGTTTAAGGTTTTGTTTGCAACATATTTTTTAATGGAAGGTACTTTTATAATTTGAACCAAATGTTCTTTTTGAAACTTGAAAGTGTTTTGGACTGATAACCTCTGGTCTAAAATTATCGTGTCACCAGTCGCCGATTTATTAAATATGATGTGATATTCAAACCTCCCTGCAAAATTATAATTTAAAACTGCCCCTTTGCCGTAATCCCATTCAACACCTTTTGCCTGATAAATTATAATCGTGTCACCTTTTTTAAATTTTTCAGGATCTTTAACAAGTAAAGAATCGGTATTTGAAGTATCATTATTAAAAATTGCTGTTACTTCAGAATATACATTAATAATTGTATCGTTTTGAATAGCAATAGCATTTGAAAAATAAAATGCGAAAAACAATAATGATATTTTTTTAAATAATTCCAAATGATAACTTATTAGTAGCTTTAACTTATAACCGGCATAAAAGTAAGAATTTGCTGTAAATTTAAAACAGTTAGATAATATTATTACAAAATCTACTTAGAAACATATAATTTTGTCCAACTTAGCACGTTATATTGTTACTTTTTATTTATGAAAAAAAACAAGTTTGTAAGGTATTTGCTGAGCAGGGAATTTATTTCGCAATTAAAAATTGCATTGTCTATTTTCTTTGCCATATTGCTTTTAACAGAAATCTGCCTTTGGTTTTTCACAAGGCACTATAGTAGTAAGGCAGTCCCTGATTTTAAAGGATTGACACTGCAGCAATCAATTGAATTAGCTAAAGGTGAAGCATTAAGGTTACAAATTATGGATTCGGTTTACAATCATTTATGCAAACCAGGAACAGTAGTTGACCAGGAACCTAAGCAAGGTTTTAAAGTAAAAAAGAACCGTCGAATATTTCTTGTGATGAATGCATTGAGCCCGGAAAAAATAATAATGCCAAATATTGTTGGGGTTTCACTGCGTCAGGCAATTGCAATCCTTGAATCCAACGGGCTATTTGCCGGCCGCTTACGTTATGTTCCAGATATTGCAACCAACAACGTGCTAAAGCAAAGATTCGAAGGAAAAGACATTGAAGCAGGTACAGAAATTATTAAAGGTTCGCATATAGATATGGTATTAGGCAAGTCGGATAGTTATATTTCTACACAATTACCAGAATTGATAGGCCTTACAATAACTGAAGCTGAGAAACAGATTTCAAAATCCTATTTTAATAAAGGTGCAATTATATTCGATAAAACAGTAAAAAATTCAACTGACTCAGTTAATGCAATTGTTTATAAGCAAAAGCCTGATGTTGGAAAAAGACAAAATGCAGCTATGGGTTCTTTGATTGACATTTGGTTGACTATCGACAATGAAAAAGTAAAAATTAAACCTAACGTAAAGAATGAATAACCTGAAAATATCTATAGTAATTAGTTATATACTTTTTTTTACTTTCTCTGTAAAATGCCAGGAATATGTATCTCCTTTAAATTTTAACCAGGCTGTTAACAAGGCCCAGAAAAAGGCTATTTATAAACATCCCAAACCAATTTTATATAATTCGATTCCCGATTTGCCATTTTTTGATGATTTCTCCGATTCATTGGATTCACCCTATCCAAAGCAAAGTTTGTGGGCTGATAAATATGTTTTTGTAAATGCTACTTATTCATCTAATCCGCCATCTATTGGCGTTGCAACATTCGATGCATTGGATAATAATGGCCAATTATACAGCAAGGCCTTGACTATGACAACATTTTCTGCAGATACGTTAACTTCCAAATCAATAAACCTTGGAAATTTATCGCCGCAAGACAGTATTTATTTAAGTTTCTTTTATCAACCTCAAGGCTTAGAGTACGCCAGATGAAAAAGATTCTTTAATACTTCAATTATATTCACCTCTGTTAAAGAATTGGAAAAGTTATTGGTTTGCATTGGGAACAAATAGTGAATTGGCTATAAACAATGCACCTTTTAAACTGGTAATGTGCCCTGTTGCAGACTCTTCGCTTTTTCATGATGGGTTTCGGTTCCGCTTTGTCAATTATGCCAGTGTAAATTATGGCCCAAATTATCCTGGGCTGAGCAGTAATGGCGATATTTGGAACATTGATTACGTGTATATGGACAAAAACAGGAACCTGTTTGACACAATTTTCAGGGATGCTGCCATAACGCAACCTGTTGGTTCTGTTCTGAAACATTATACATCCATGCCCTGGAAGGATTTTAAACTACCTTCAGTTTTTCAAGCTGAAATGAGCAATAAAATATCTCTCACGGTAAGAAACAATGATTATTTACAAAGAAATATTGATTTCGAATTTCAGATTTCAGAAGAAAATTCGAAACTGAACCCATATAGTTTTGAAAATGCCATTGCTATAAAGCGCGACACGACAGAAACAATTAGTGAAGATTTACCTCTTGATGCGTTCACTTCAGAATCAGACAGTACAACTGTTTTCAAAATAAAGGCTTTTTTAAATACAAGTGCCGACTCATTCGACAGAAAAGTTAACGATACTGTAATATCCTACCAGCGGTTTAGCAATTACTATGCTTATGATGATGGTTCAGCCGAATATGGATACGGAATCATGGGGGAAGGAACTACTGGTGCTTTGGTTGCTTATGAATTTGATACTGAAGTCGCAGGTGATTCACTTCAGGCTGTGGATATTTATTTTAACCGAATTTTAACCTATGATAGCATACGTAATTTCAACCTCATGGTTTGGGCTGACATGAATGGACAACCGGGAGATTCAATATCAGGTTTGATGGATACTTTTCCGGATAAAAATTTGGAAGGACAGTATAAAAGGTATTTTTTGCCCAAACCAATATTAATTCCCGACACTTTTTACATTGGCTGGCAGCAGACAAACGAGGTATTTTTGAACATAGGGTTCGACCGCAACAGGTCGAGTACAGATAAGTTGTGGTTAAATTATGGCCAGGGTTGGGATAAGTCAGCAATAACTACCTCTGGTGCTTTAATGATGCGACCTGTTGTTGGAGGCTGGCAAATGGCGCATACAAATATTAAACAGGTCCCGATTGGTAAAATCAAAATTTATCCTAACCCGGCAACTGATTTTGTTAAAATTGATATTCCAAATGACCCTGATGGCTCAATAAGAACAATTCTTTTCTATGACCTTACAGGAAAGATAGTTCTCAATTTTAAGGGTTCAGATCAAATCATAAATATCAGTTCTCTTAAAAAGGGATTTTACTTAATCCGCATCCAGGGCGATTCCGGTCAGGTTTTTTGCGCCAAGCTTGTGAAAAATTAAAATAATGGAACAAGAGGAAATAAAGGAACAAAGCGATTTATTCGAACATTTCCGTTTCATTGTTGACAAAGGACAAGCGCTGACCAGGATTGATAAATTCGTTCACAACAGGATAGAAAATGTTTCACGGACAAAAGTCCAGAAAGCGGCAGATGCTGGCAATATTTTAGTGAACAACAAGCCTGTTAAATCTAATTACAATATCAAACCGGGCGATATTATTTCAATTGTCCTTGCTTTTCCTCCACGCGATGAAGAAATTGTCCCCGAAAATATCCCGCTAAATATAATTTATGAAGATGACGACCTGGTTGTTGTAAATAAAGAAGCCGGTATGGTTGTCCACCCGGCTTACGCTAACTTTACCGGCACCCTGGTCAATGCACTTTTCTGGCGGTACAAAAATTTACCGTTGTTCCAATCGGGCGACATGAGGCCCGGACTTGTGCACCGTATCGATAAAAACACTTCAGGGATAATCGTGATCGCCAAAAACGAATTGGCACTGAACAGGCTTGCAAGGCAGTTTTTCTATCACACCATCGACAGGCATTATCTTGCTTTGGTTTGGGGAAATTTAAAGGAAGAAGCCGGGACTATTACAGGCAATATCGGGCGCAGCCTCCAGGACAGGAAAATTATGGCTGTATTTGAAGATGACGAACACGGTAAAACAGCAATAACACATTATACAGTGTTAGAACGGATGGGCTATGTCAATCTTGTAGATTGCAAACTCGAAACCGGCCGTACACACCAGATAAGGGTACATTTCAAACATATAGGGCACCCATTGTTCAACGATCCGGAATATGGCGGCGATAAAATCTTAAAAGGTACCACTTTTACAAAATACAAACAATTTGTCGAAAATTGTTTCAAGCTTTTGCCCAGGCAGGCATTGCATGCAAAGTCCCTGGCTTTGGATCATCCTGTCAGTAACAAACGTTTGTTGTTCGATTCCGAAATTCCTTCAGATATGAAGATTGTGATCGACAGATGGCGTAACTATATTTCCGGAAGGGAAAATTTTTGATTAATCTTTTAAGCTTTGTAATTTAAAGCTAACTTCATAATATAATATTTGGAGATTCCTGTTATAAATATGTTAGTTATTACTCATGCTTTTTGTGAAATGTTTGTCCATAATCGTACACTGTTTGTCTCATATCGTTCAATTTTAACTTTTCAATTTCGTTATAAATATAAATAATATTCTAATAAATAATATTTTACGATTGGTGGCACAGCTATTGGTAAATAATTTAAAATTTCTAATATGATTAAAATTGAAAATCTGCATAAGTCATACATAACAGGAGCAAATAGCCTGCATGTGCTGAAAGGGATTGATATTCATATCGAGGATGGTGAAATGGTATCGATAATGGGGGCATCGGGTTCCGGGAAATCTACTTTATTGAATATAATCGGGATCCTCGATAATTATGATTCAGGTGATTATTATCTTAACAAAACTTTAATTAAAAACCTCAATGAAACAAGAGCAGCCGGTTATCGAAATAAAATGATTGGTTTTGTGTTCCAGAGTTTCAATTTAATTTCATATAAAAATGCACTCGAAAACGTTGCATTACCTTTATATTATCAAAAAGTCAGCAGGAAGAAGCGCAATGTAATGGCCATGGAATACTTAGACAGGATGGGGCTCAAAGATTGGGCTGAGCATACGCCCAGTGAAATGAGCGGAGGGCAAAAACAGCGTGTGGCCATTGCGCGCGCTTTGATTTCAAAGCCAAAAGTTATCCTTGCAGATGAACCAACCGGCGCGTTGGATTCAGTTACATCATCGGAAGTAATGGATGTATTGCAGGAAGTTAATAAAACCGGGATCACCGTGGTAATTGTTACGCATGAACAGGATATTGCAAACCGTACGCAACGTATCATTCGACTCAGAGACGGTAATATTGAAAAACATTTGGACCATTCAAAAGTAGCAGAATATGTTTGATATAGACAAATGGCAGGAAATACTAGCTACAATCCAAAAGAACAGGTTAAGGACTGTTCTTACCGGGTTCAGTGTTGCCTGGGGAATATTCATGCTGATTATTTTACTTGGTGCAGGAAATGGCTTGCAAAATGCAGTCTCGAAGAACTTCCAGAGTTCAAAAACAACAAGCATGTGGATTTTCGGTGGACAAACAAGTAAACCATATAAAGGCCTTAAACCAGGCCGTTCTATCCAGTTGAATAATGATGATTATAATACTGTCAAGTCAAATATAAAAGGTGTTGATTTAATTTCATCCAGGTTCCAGATTCCCGGAAAAAATATAATTACCTACAAACAAAAATCAGCGCCGTTTGAAATACGCACTGTATATCCCGATTATCTCATTATTGAGAATATAGTAATGAAAGATGGCCGCTATGTAAACCTGAGAGATATTAATGAAACCAGGAAAGTTGCTACAATTAGTACTGATGTCAGGGATGCACTTTTCAAAGACAAGAACCCGATTGGCGAATATATAAAAGCTAATGGGTTTCCATTTCAGGTTGTGGGCGTATTTGAAGATAAAGACAACTGGGACAATAACCGCTGTATCTATATTCCGGTAACCACAGCTCAAAAACTTTATGGGAGCAGAAATATTAACCTCCTTTCAGTTACAGTAAAAGATGATGCTACTTTAGAAGAAAGCAAACAGGTAGAAAAAAATATTAAAGCAACAATAGCTAAAATTCACTCGTTCGATCCTACTGACGAACGTGCAATGTACATTGGCAACAGCTTAGAAGATTTCCAGCGTTTTATAAAATTAATTGCTTCGATAAACCTGTTTATTTGGATTATTGGTGTAATGACCATCATAGCTGGAATTGTCGGGATCAGTAATATCATGATGATTGTTGTAAAAGAACGTACTAAAGAAATCGGTATTAGAAAAGCAATTGGGGCAAAGCCCTGGTCTATTATAGGACTGATCTTGCAAGAATCAATTTTCATTACGAGTTTGGCAGGTTATTTAGGCTTGATATTGGGGATCTTAATTCTTGAATTGTGTAATAAATATATTCCGCCAAACAATTTTTTTGCAGATCCAAGAGTGGATATTAATCTTGCAATTGAGGCAACAATCATACTTATAATTGCAGGTGCAATTGCAGGGTTCTTCCCAGCAAACAAAGCATCTCAAATAAAACCGATCGAAGCGTTGAGGGACGAATAATTAATGTGCTAATGTAACAATGTGCTAATTTGCTAATATGTAAATGTGCTAATGAGAAATAAAAGCTTCAAGTCGATAGAACCTAAGAACCAACAACTAATAACCAATAGCTTTAAAATTAACAACTAATAATATGTTTGATCGAGACAGGTGGCAGGAGATATTCAGCGCCCTTGCCAAAAATAAAATAAGGACATTGCTCACTGCATTTGGAGTGTTTTGGGGCATATTCATGCTGGTTATCATGCTGGGATCGAGCAAAGGCCTTGAGCATGGAGCTTACCAGGGAATGGGCGATTTTGCGACAAACAGCCTGTTCATCTGGACGCAAAATACAACGATGCCTTACAAAGGTTTCCTGAAAGACAGACAATGGAATTTCAATAATGATGATACAAAAGCTCTTTGGGATAATATTCATGAAATAGAAGTTGTCGCACCGCGCATACACCCGCCCAACAATAACGGCACTGCGAATTTCGTCTATGGTAAAAATACCGGCTCGTTTGAAATTGACGGCGATTATCCCGAACGTTTCAAAATGGAACCTGTAACAATCGAACAGGGACGTTTTATAAACGAACCCGATATTAAATATAAGCGAAAAGTTGTTGTTATCGGGAAAAGGGTAAAAGAAGTGCTATTCCCTACTGGTATGAACCCGCTTGGAAAATATGTTATGGCACAGGGAGTATATTTTCAGGTGGTAGGTGTGTTCAAATCGAAACATACCGGAGGCTGGGGTAATTACCAAAACGAATGTGCATATATGCCTTTCACTACTGTTCAAAAAACATACAATCTTGGGAATATCGTTTTTTATTATCGCGTTATAGCATTCAGCAATATAA
>CAVSGB010000061.1:0-10750 GCA_963726845.1 uncultured Bacteroidota bacterium
TTCTGATTTATATAAGTCATCATGGGTCGTTATTATATTCTCAATCGCTGAGCTGTCTTTTGCTTCCTGCAATCCAAGCGTGTTAATTAAAATATTCTGGTTCGGGATAGTTGAAGCAACTCCTTTCAATTCAACAAGTGCTGAGTGTGCAGATGGCAAACTTTTTAAAATACGTTTTGTCTCTAAATCGATTGTCAACGGCAATTCTTTTAGCTCCCATTTTTCTTCAATACCCATATTGTAAAGATTTTTTTATTATCTATACAAATATAACATATTATGTATAGATTTTTCATTTTTCTTTACATTATCCTACCGATATGTAAAGATTTTTTAATAATTAATTTAGAGTTTTACTACTTTCAACATCAATTGTTAAAGTTGTTGAAACTAACTTTATGGAATTCATTCAATAGCTTCATTTGGCAAAAGTACTGACTCCCAATTTTTGGGCTCTGGCTTGTCCGGGTAAAGATAAACCATCTATTGCAATGTAGGCACTGTCCAATTTATCCATCTTGTACTGTCAACGACAAAACCATTATCATTTTCCATGATATTTGTATTAGCGGTACCGCCGCCGACCAGGAATTTCTGGACATAAGCGTCCACATCAGCCTGTTGGGTAGAGGGGAAAGCGCAGTGATTATGAGCGGTGGATTCGGAGAATCCCATCTTATCGGGTACACCGAGTGCTTGCCAAATCATATGGGCTGCGGCTGCGCAATTCCAGGAACTCTCATGGGCCAAGCCACAAAATATTATTCTCAATTATTAGACATGCCCGTGGTGCAATCAGTCCTATGATGGAATGATGGTCAAATGGGAGTTTAGTTGCTGAATTGGCGAACTGGGTGAAATTAGCCCTGAACCATGGATCTTCTCCATTGATTTCATTTAGCGTTTGAGTGTCCTCACCTTGTTGATACAACTCGTAATCGGAAACACGCCAACTTGCTGAACCACCGGAACCAGATTCCTGTGGTATTGTAAGTACAATACGTTGGTCGAATGCACCGCATGCCAGAGCGCCTTTTCCATACCTTGAACAACCTGTAACTCCTAACCGGGTAGGATCAATATTGGCTGCAGGAGTTTTTTCAATTGCATCTATTAAACGACTCATACCCCATGCCCATGCTATTATAGCTCCGGCAGAATGACTGGAACAGAAAAAGTCAAAGAACAGACCTACCCCTCTTGAAGCAGTATTGTTTTCTTGTGCAATTAGGTCATTCGGAAAATTAATGACAGCTACACCCTGACTTGAAAGCTGGGAGTTGTTAAGGAAAGAACCCCCGACACCTATCATGGCAGGATATGGAGCGCTCCCCGAACTGGGATAGGTAATTAAACAATCGAAAGATATTGTTTTTCCATTATTGGTGACAGTTACTGTGATTGTATTTCCACTAATTGATCCTGTTGTAGCAGAATAAGGTGTGCAGGGTTCATGACCGTATTCAAATTCCTGGGCCAGGTCGGCTATTTCTGCACGACGGCATGTCCAGTCAGTTTTACTGGTAACCCGTGAACCATTCATGAATGTAAAGGGATCAGGTAGATGGGAATTAGTTGTTAAAGATGCAGATGATGGCATTACAGGAGTTGAACACCCGCTGACATCGCAGAAATTTTCATCACTGGAAAGACATGGGATACCGTTTTGTCTGACATATACAGTTTGAGTGGGATTATATGATGCAGAAACATGTAACCCAGCTTGTCTTGCGACACCTACTGTAATTTGCTGGGCAGTAACAGTTACTATCCCATTGTTTGAACCTGAAGCCGGACTAACGGTTAACCAGTTCGGTGAACTTGAGACAGTCCAGCTCGTATTAGAAGTAATGGCAAAAGTACCTGTGCTATTTGCTGCTGTGGCTACATTAACTAATGTTGTAGAAACAGATAAATTATAAATGGTGCCGCTTTGTGTGACTGTTATATTTTGTGGAATTTTTCCTTTTATAGAAACAGTAACCGTTGCTTTTCTTGCTGCCGTATCTGTATTTTGCTGAGCAGTCACAGTTACTGTCCCATTGTTTGAACCTGAAGCCGGACTAACAGTCAACCAACTCTGCGAACTTAAGACAGTCCAACCCGTATTTGAAGTAACCGTAAAAGTACCTGTGCTATTTGTTGCCGCGGCAACACTAAGCGATGTTGTTGAAATAGATATATTGTATACGGCGCCGGATTGTGTGACTTTTATAGTTTGCGAAGTAGTTCCTTTTGCAGAAACAGTTATCGTTGCGGTTCTTGCTAAGGTGTCAGTATTTTGCTGAGCAATAATAGTTACTGTCCCATTATTTGAGCCGGATGTTGGACTAACAATCAACCAACTCTGTGAACTTGAAGTAGTCCAGGCCGTATTTGAGGTAATAATAAAAGTATCAGTGCTATATGCTGCCGCGGCAACACTAAGCGATGTTACTTTTAGGCTTAATTGTGGTACAAAATTATCTTTTTTACTACAACTTATTTCAATATTTACAACTAGAGCAATAATACCTGCAAATAATAATACCAGGGCTAATTTTTTTTTCATAGTCCAAATTAATTTAGTTAAAAATAAACTGCTTTGAAATAGCAATATCTTAAAGTACTTTGAAAGATTATAAGAAAAAATTGTTAAAATAAAATGCAAGGTAAAACAACCTTCTCAAAAACATATATGACAAATCGTGCATTTTCGATAACAAATTGTGCTTTGTGACCTTATTTGAAAATTATTAAATTTCAATCGGTTGCGTTGGTTTTTGACTTGATTTTCGCATTATTAAGGTCGATTCGAATATTTCTCTTACAGGTGGATAATCATCTTTTCGAATAAGCCGGTCGAGCAATAATGTAATTGCTGTCTGACCCATTTTATAACCGTTTTGTTCGATAGTTGTCAGCGGAGGTCTGTAAACATGGAATAAATACCATTACCAAAACCAACAATAGCAATATCATTTGGAACATTTAACTTACATTCCTTTATGATTTGAAGCGCCCCAATTGCAGTTAAATCATTTATCGCAAAAATTCCATCAGGTGGTTTTAAATCATAAACCAATCGTTTTGTTACTGTCATTGCTGCATGGTAAGAATCGCATTCTATAATTAATTTTTCGTCAACAGGCAAATTATTATCTTCTAATGCTTTTATATAGCCATTTAACCGGTTTTTCCCAATTGATAATTCTTTAGTCATGCCTAAATGTGCAATTCGTTTGCAACCAACAGAAATTAAATGAGTTACAGCTTTATAAGCTCCATCGAAATCATCTACAACAACAGTATCTGTTTGTAAATCATTGTAAACCCTGTCAAAAAAAACAATTGGGATATTTAAATTTTTCAGGTTTTGAAAATGGCTAAAATCCCTGGTTTCTTTTGAAACGGAAACCAATAAGCCTTCAATCCTCGAGAGAAGCAATGCCTGAGTATTTTTTACTTCGCGCAGATACGACTCGTTTGATTGACAAACCATTACCTGGTAACCTGCATCGTAAGCTACATCTTCAATTCCACTAATCACGGTAGAGAAAAAATGATGTACAATTTCGGGGATGATAACCCCGATAATATTGCTCTTACTGTTCCGCAAACTTATAGCAAGCGCATTTGGCCTGTAATTTAAGTCAATAGCAAGGTCTTTGACAGCTTTTTTGGTTTCAATACCAATATCGGGGTGGTCTTTCAGCGCTCTTGAAACTGTTGAGGGTGAAATTCCAAGACGTGCAGCAATATCTTTTATAGTAGGTTGGGCAGATCTCATTAATTTAAAAAATTCATTTGAACAGTGTATTTTTTATAAATTTCAACTATAATGTTACAAAAAAATTGATTAAAATTCAATACTTTATCAACATTTTAAACAAACGTTTGTATCAATTAAAGTACGCAGGTTTTTATTAAAAATTTTACATTATAATACATTATTTCCAAAATTAAAATGGTTTTAGAGTACTTTCTAATATACCTTTAATGAAATTCATTAATAATTTAAAATCATTAACTTAAAATGTTATCTATGAAAAAAATTTATTTTGCTTTTACAGCCTTAACATTATTTTCGGCATCGATATGGGCTGCAAATTTGCCTGTGACAGTAACAACTGATCCGGCTTATCCAACAAAGGATGGCCAAGTGACAGTTTATTTAAATACGAACCATTGGCCAGCTATTGACACTTCTAATATGGGTGTTTATACAGGTTTAATTACTTCACAATCGTCCGATATTGTCAATGCCTGGGAACATGTGGTTCCCAATTCCTGGGGCGATAATCCTGATTCTCTTGAAATGAAAAGGGTAAATGATACGGTTTATTCTTTTACAATTCCGAACATTTCCCAATTTTATAATGTAGTTACAGATGAAGATGTTTTCCGGATTACTTTTATTGTACGTGATAAAACGAGCCATCAAACTGAAAACCTGTATTTTGAGGTTTTTGGTAAAACACCTGTTGATAGTGTTTCGACTTTACCACTTGTCCCTACCTCAAAAAAAGTCCTGGCTGTTAATATAAATGTAAACAAAACAACTGGTTCCTTGAAAGCGTTAATGGTTGCTCATCCTGATTCAGCAATATCTGTATATGCATATACTGCTACAACTACAAATTTTGGCGCATGGAAACATGAAGTAACTCCATGGGGCAGTGTTGGGACAAACAATAGTTTGAAATGTATAAGTGTTAGCGATTCAATATACCGTCTATATATCACGCCATCAGTCAATTCGTTTTATAAAATTGTGAACCCGGCTGAAGCCTCTAAAACACTTAACTTTGTGTTTAGAAATCAATCTGGCGGCGTCCAAACCGAAAACCTTTTTGTGCCAATGACTGATACAACGCCTGCTATTACTGCAGTTAATAACTATTTGATATATCCTCCTTATCCAACTGTAAACGATAATATTTTTATTTTTGTAAATGCTAATAAATTTAATTTCAATCCAAAATCAACACTTTCTGCCTGGACTGGTTTAATTACATCTACATCAAAAGATATTGCAAACGATTGGCAAAAAAATCCAATTAGTAGCTGGACCAATACTTCAATTGGCTTAACGAGGCTTAATGATTCTGTCCATTATTTAAATATTCCTTCGATAGCAACTTTTTACAAACTCGATGTAATAGATACAACGGTATTCCGAATTGCTTTTATCGCCAGGGATACAGTAAAAGCTGCTATTTCAAAGCAAACGCAGAATATATATTTCGAAATATTCGGCAAAACACCTGTCGATAGTGTTTCTACTTTACCTTTAGTCCCTACTTCAAAAGAAATTCTGGCTGTTAATTTAAATGTAAACAGAACTACTGGTTCTTTGAAGGCGTTAATGGTTGCCCATCCTGATTCGGCGATAGCAGTTTATGCTTATACTGCTACAACAACAAATTTTGGCCCATGGAAACATGAGGTAACTCCGTGGGGCAATGTTGGAACAAATAATAGTTTGAAATGTGTAGGTGTAAGCGATTCAATATTCCGTTTGTATATTGCACCTTCAGTCAATTCTTTTTATAAAATTGTGAACCCTGCTGAAGCCTCTAAAACACTTAACTTTGTGTTTAGAAATCAATCAGGCAGCGTCCAGGCTGAAAACCTTTTTGTGCCAATGGCAGATACAACGCCTGCTCTTGCTCCAGTTGAAGATTATAGTATTTATCCGAAATATCCGACTGTGAGCGATAATATATTTATTTTCTTTAATGCCAATAAATATAAATTCAACCCAAAATCGAGTGTTTCAGCATGGACAGGGTTAATAACATCAACATCCAAGGATATGATAAACGATTGGCAGAAAAATCCGATAAGCATTTGGTCCAATACTTCAATTGGCTTAACGAGGCTTAATGATTCTATACATTATTTAAATATTCCTTCGATTACATCTTTTTACAAACTTGACACGAAAGATACTGATGTTTTCCGTATTGCTTTTATAGCCAGGGATACAGTTGAAGGTGCAGTTAAAGATCAAACACCGAATATTTATTTTGAAATTTATGACGGGCAACCCACTATATTATTCCAAGCCCAGCCGGCATTACCAAAGTCAAACAAACTGTCTGTTATAACTTTTAATATTAAGAAATCGTCAGCTTCAAATAATCTTTTCAGCAATATAGCAACAACTGATACAGTTTACGCTTATACAGGATTGGGTACAAGTTTAAGTGCAAACGCCAGCGATTGGACAAATGTAATTTCCGCCTGGGGAGCTGTAGGTTCAAATGCAAATCTCAGAACATTAAGGCAAAGCGATTCTGTTTTCAGATTTTATCTAAATCCAGGTGCGCGCAGTTTCTATAATGTTCCTGATACTTGTGTCAACGTTAAAACAGCTAATTTCATCCTCCGTAATGCATCAGGCAGTCATCAAACTGATAATATATTTGTACCTTTTGATACTACGGCGTACAAATCCTGTCCGGTTTCAGTTTCTCCATTAACAATTCCAAGCCTGTCAATTTATCCAAACCCGGCAGCAGATTATATTGTGGTTAAATCGGCTAAAAGCATAACCGATATTTCGGTGATGAATGTTTTAGGCCAGAAAGTGTTACAAATGAATAACCTGAACTCAAACAATGTTTCGGTCACACTTAATAGCCTTGGAACGGGTCTTTATATAGTTTCCGTAAAAACGGCCGATAATGTAATATCAAATCAAAAACTTATTAAAAAATAAGGTCATTTATTTTTAATTGAAAGAGTTGTCCGTAAATGGACAACTCTTTTATTTTAAACCTGACAGGGCCGATAATTATAAGTATCAGTCTTAAACAAGATTGACTATAACCAATATTAGCCGAAATCAGTCAAAATATTGACAATAATTAAAAGGATGGAACTATTTTCATAGAAATTGATTTTCCAGTTTTGACAGATTATAATTTAGCTTGATTATTCATCCGAATATATTTATGTTAAACATTTAATAATATTATAGTTGATTCGAATGGAACATCCATTTTATATTTGCTTCGCAGAGCCCTTCGGGGTTCATATCCTTGTAGTGAACGCAAGTTCATGGATGTTTCATGAGAATATATTTAAGTTAATATTCTAAATATAAACTATTTGCAACAGAGAATAAAGGCAAACATTTTTAGTTGCTCCACTCCAACAAGGCCGGTACACTTGCCGGTCGCGAACCTTCATGGTGTTGCTGTTGCATCTTACTATCAATATTATTCCCTTCGGTCATGAAAAAGTTCATGTCCTTTTACTCCCTTCGGTCATGAGAAAAGTTGTGGTTGCTCCTTTGAATTTAGTTTGCACAACCATGAAGGTTTCATTCTTTCAAAGTAAACTTAAAATATATTTTTTCTCTGAGCTTTTGCAAAAAACCTGTTAAACAAAAACAGGGCAATTGAAGTCAAAGCACCAATAATAATAAGAATATAAGCTATATTATAAGGATGGTACTTTGCCCAAAGTAAATTATTTACCTGTTGATTCGACAAGTTGGACTTAGCAATAAATTCTTTTAATAATCCGGCATTTGTATCTGGCAAATGGGAAGTTGGAAATTGAATAAGAAATTCTTTTTTCAACATAATAAATTTATCGCTCATATTTTCATAAACTGTTCCGGAAATAATACCGGCAAAGAAATTACCCAAAGCAAACGGTAAATACGAAGAACCAACATATGCTGCGGTCTTCCCTTCAGGTGCGATACGTCCAAAATATTCAGTAATTCTTGGAGAGCACATCATTTCGCCAAATGCTGAAACAATAAGTGAAAAGAAGATAAACCAAATATTGGCTGTAAGAAATGCAGCAAACATTCCCAATGTATTAAGAATAATTCCAAAAAGTATTCCCTTTAAAGGGTCTAACCTTTTTGAAAAATTTGAAATGATTATCTGAAATAGTATTATACATGCTGCACCAGTATTAACAATCATTTCCGGAGAAATGGCATTTGAATTGTTCCCGATTATGTTTGCCAGCAAGTGCGAAAAGCCTGAAATTTTAAAATACATTGGCGACGTATTTATCCATTGGTCGATGAAATTTGGCACCGTATAGAACAACTGCCAATAAACAGTCCAAAACCCAACGATTATAACAAGCATTAAAACCAATCTTGAATCTTTGAAAACATGGATTGTATCTGAAAAAATTCTTTTTAATATAGTTTTAAATTTTTCGTTACCGGGTTCACGTTGAGGTTCTTTATAGAAAATCAATAAAATAATTATATTGATCAGGATTGCAATTGCTGACCCAATAAAAACATACTTCCAATTGTGTTGTCTGAGTTTCGAAGCAACAGCAGGGCCAATAAACCCGCCAACATTGATAATCATGTACCAAATTCCAAACCCAAGCGATGACGATTCATTGTCTGTAGTTTTGGCAACTGTTGCAGCAATAATAGGTTTAAAGAGGGCTGCGCCAACGGCAATATAAAGAAAAGTCAAAAATACACCATGAAAAGAAGTTAGAAATCCAATTGCTGAATACCCGGTAGACAGTACAATTAACGAAATCAACAACGATTTTTTATATCCAATTTTATCGGCAATTGCGCCTGTAAGCAATGGAAGGATATATAAAATCATATTTACAATTCCCAGCAACCAACCTTTCTGCGATTGTGTAAATTCTAATGCGCCGGTTTCTTTTGGCCCGGTTAAATAAATTGCAATTACTAAAAACAAACCATACCAAGCCCACCGTTCGAAGAGTTCCATTGCATTGGCTGACCAGAATGAAGGCCCGAATTTTTTCTTTTTAACCATAATGTTATCGAGTCTGAAAAATAAAAAAACCTGAATAAATATTCAAGTATAAAGTAAACGAATTAATATTTCAATTTTTAACTTTTCAATTTTTTCAATAAATTGTTCAAACTTTATAATTAAGTATATTTGTAGTGTCAGTTTTGGAATGAAAAAATGGAAAATTTTATAGTATCGGCCAGGAAATACAGGCCTTCGACATTCGACTCGGTTGTTGGGCAAATTTCAATTGCCAAAACATTAAAAAATGCTATCAGCAGTCATCATCTGGCCAAGGCATATCTTTTTTGTGGCCCGCGCGGAGTAGGCAAAACTACATGTGCGCGTATTTTCGCCAAAACTATTAATTGTTTTCATCTAAACGAAAACACGGAGCCTTGTGACGATTGCGAATCGTGCAAGTCCTTTAACCAATCGCGTTCGTTTAACATTCATGAACTCGATGCAGCTTCAAACAATTCAGTTGACGATATACGGACGCTGATCGAACAGGTACGCATACCACCGCAAGTTGGTAAATACAGCATTTACATTATTGATGAAGTCCACATGTTGTCGACATCTGCATTTAATGCTTTTCTTAAAACCCTTGAAGAACCTCCAAAACATGCTGTATTTATTCTTGCAACAACCGAAAAGCACAAAATAATTCCGACAATTTTATCGCGTTGCCAGATATTTGATTTTAACCGAATTCAGATTGACGACATTGTTCAATACCTGGAAAAGATTTCAAAAAATGAAGGCAATGAATTTGAGCCCGACGGTCTTAATATTATTGCGCAAAAAGCCGATGGTGCAATGCGCGATGCATTATCTATTTATGACCAGATTAATAGTTTTTCGGGTGGGAAAATTACTTATAAAAATGTAATTGAGAACCTGAATGTTCTTGATTATGATTATTATTTCCGACTAACCGATGCTTTTATTAAAGCTAATATTGCCGAATCATTCCTGATATTTGACGAAATACTCTCGAAAGGTTTCGATGCCCATAATTTTATTACCGGTTTTAGCAAACATTTTCGCGATTTGCTTATTTGCAAAGACCAGTCAACATTACAATTGCTTGAAGTTGGCAATAATATTAAAGAAAAATATAAACTACAATCAGGTCAATGCCCGCCAGAGTTTCTTTTCGAATGTCTGAATATTTGTGGACAATGCGATATGAATTTTAAAAGTGCACGAAATCAAAGGTTGCATGTTGAATTAGCACTTGTTCAACTTTGCCAGGCATTGGATAAAAAAAAAAGCAGTGACCAGGCCATAATTGAGCCATCGCAAGGTAAATCGCCTTCAGTAGCGCAATTTGTGCAACCTGTTCAAACTAATTCTACCAGATCTGTTAATTCAAAACAGACCAACTTCAATACAATAATTTCAAGTAACGATGTGAGAGAACCTGGTGAAAAAAACTATTATTCCAGTACACCTTCTATAAAAAATTTATTAAAACAAAATACTTCGCCTAAAATAGAAGAAAAAGGACAGGCCGATAATAGTAAAACTAAGGCTGAACTGAAAACTATACATTCAGAGAATTTTGATGATAACAAATTGTTATTGGTCTATAACCGATTTGTAGATTCTATTAAAACTGAAAAACCAAGACTTTTTAGCGCATTAAACTCGCATATTCCAAAATTATCGGGCAATTCAACTATTGAAATAGTTTTTAGTAACCAGGCACAACAGGAAGATTTCGTAAAGAATCTCAAACAGGACATGACAGAGTTCATGCGAAATGAACTTAATAACGATAATATTTCAGTTGAAATGAAAATTTCAGAAAAAGAACAAAAGAACTTGCTTTATACTGATGAAGATAAGTACAAACACATGCTTGCAAAAAATCCGATACTTGGAAAACTGAAACAACAAATGAATTTAGATTTTGAATAAATTGCTTTTGTAAACTTTTCGTGACTTCATCTGTTTCATTATTTTACAGACATGAGCTGAGCGTTCAATGG
>CAVSGB010000062.1:0-9884 GCA_963726845.1 uncultured Bacteroidota bacterium
AACCATATTTGCAGTAAGATCAGCCCACGGAATTTGCCATTCCTGAGTAAAGGAACTATCGCCGTCAACTTCAGAAATTTTAAAATTGGGGTCGTTTTTAAATACACTTACATCCCAGTTTTCTGATCCATTGGTAACACCATATCCACCATCGAACCCGTTTGCGAGATAACTTTTTCCCCAAACTTTTCTAAGCTGGAAATCTCCTGTCTTATATGCACCGGTACTACCCGATGTGGTATCCATAGCAAAGTAAATTTCGGTTCCATCATTCTCATAAGAATTTGTGGAAGAAGTATCACCACGGGTCGCATCTTTTATATTTTCTATAATGTAAAGGTTATTATCATCATAAACCATTTGAAATTTTGCACTCATACCGGAAGTAGTATTTTCTGTCCATGATTTGTTCATGGCTATCCAGTTGTTAGTCCAGGGATCATCGGCATTAACAATACCATCAATAACAGGAGGCGTATTAACTTTTTTAATTATCAGGTTAGCCGGAGCCTGTGAGCCTAAAGTTATTGTCAATGGGAATGAGACAGGGATAGCTGCTTTGTAAGTATCATTGCCATTTTGATATGCTGTAATTGAACACATGCCAACACCCATGGGTACAACCTTGTTTTCAACAATTGCAGCAATAGTAACATCAGAGCTTATAAAAACCAAAGGTAAGCCTGAACTGGCGCTTGCCGGTGGCGTGAACGCGGAATCACTTAATAATTTTGCCGGCATTATCGAGTAAGTAATTGCCTGGTCTTTTCTGTTATCGGGGATTAAAGATACAAGTCCTAAATACCTTGTATCGTCCCATTGGTTATCAGTATTGGAGTTCCACATAATTTGCTGTGTCCTGCCTCCTGTTAATCCTGTTGTATTATCGGCTGCTTTTATGTCGAACTTAATATATTTTTCATCCCAGCCAGTTGAAAGTTGACTTGTCAGATCCGACCATGGCATTTGCCACTCCTGCGTATATGTCGATCCATTGTTTACTTGTCCGATTTTGAAATTAGGATCGCTCTTGAAATTTAACGGGTCGTCAAAACGATCCGGATAAATGGAGCCACGTCTCATCCTGAACTGATAGTCACCAGGAATGTAAACACCAGTTGAACCTGATGCTGTGTCCATTTTTACATAAGATTCTATACAGTCATTTTCCCAGGTATTTGGAATGGTTGCAGATGCAGTGTCTAAAGTATTATCGCCTGACACCTGTATGATATAATATAAATTTTTATCATCATATACCATCTGGAATTTAGCAGAAATATTAAAAGTTGTGTTATCTACCCATTGTTGGTTCAATGGTATCCAGTTGCCATCCCAGGGATCGCTTGCATCTGCAATTCCATTGATAACAGGAGGGGTTGCCACTTTTTTAATGACTAATTTTGCTGTTGGATTTGCAAAATAATTTACCGTAAAAGGTAACGAAACAGGAATTGCCTGCTTAAACATTTTGTTGCCATCCTGGAGGGCATAAATTGTGCATGTTCCAATACCCTGTATTTGAATTTTCCCGTTCACAACCATTGCAACGGAGTTGTTCGAACTAATAAACCTTACCGGCAATCCGGAGCTTGCGCTGGCTGATAATGCAAAAGCCATATCGCCCAGGGTTTTATTTGGTATTGTATCAAAAGTGATAACCTGCTTCTTACGCGTGTCCGGGACAAGTGGTGTTTCAAGCTTAACCAGTCCATCGTACCGGGTATCATCCCATTGTAAATTTGAATTCGAATTCCAGTATATTCCAGCATCCGTTCCTCTGTTGTCGAATGCGTGCAAGTCAAATTTGAATTGCTTTCCATTCCAGGCAGAATCCATTTTGGCAGTTAATGCTGACCAGGGGAGTTGCCATTCCTGAATAAAGGAATATAAATCATCCGATTCTTTAATTTTTACATCCGGATTGCTTTTTATTAATGTTAAATCCCATATATTATTAGTAGTCTCCGTCTTGAGCCTCCTTGCAATCCATTTGGATAAGGGCCAACTTCCCGAAACTGGAAATCACCAGCTTTATATGCCCCGTTCGCTCCCGAACTGGTGTCCAAAGTAAGGTAAACTTCAATGCCTCCGTAAGAGAGGGAATTGGATTGTGTGTTTTCAATCACTCGGGTAATGATATATAAATTCGTATCATCATACATCATTTGGAAATTAGCAGTCATATCAAATGAAGAATCAGACTTCATGTAAGCAGTTAACGGGTTCCATGAACTTGTCCAGGGGTCGCCAGCATAAACCAGGCCATCGATTGTCGGAGGGCTTGCTGCCTTTTTAATGGTCATTACCATATTCCCGTTCGAAACGTATGGAAATGTACTGAACTTAAAAGTATCGCTTTTTACTTAGCCAATGCTGTTGGCAACTTTTACATAAAACCAGTAATCAGTACCCTTTTGAAGCGAACTAAGGGTTGCAGACAAATCAGAATTCTTTGTAGTAACACCGGCAGGTGAAGCTGTTACAGTACCTTTTTGCGATCCGGCCTGGCCGTAATAAATTACTGCATTTGTGGGAGAATAATTTCCATCTACAACCAGGTTAATATTAGCCGAAACGGTATCAATTTTTGAAATGGAAATTTTATCAATTGCCGGCGCTTGTGGAACCGCTGAGAAAAGCTGAACATTGTCTATATACAAATCAGTGCCGTAACCATTGCTTACAGACTGGAAATTAATGACAACCTTCTTTCCCTGGTATGCCTGTAAATCTAATTCAACATATTTCCAATCATTTGCTGAAGGAAAGTCATTGTTTGAGCCTGTTGCCAGGTCATGGCCTCCTTTCGAAAATATCGGCTGGGCAATATAAGTTCTGCCAAAATCGGTTGATATATAAATATTAAGAGAATCATTGTGCCCCATATTACCATCATTGTAAGCGTAATTAAAGCCCAAATAAACATTGGATACATTTTTGAGATCGAAAGCTGGGGTAACCATTGCATCTTTTTGTCCACTGTTGCCATAATTTGCCAGGTTAATATATGCCGAACCATTGCTATTCAATCCCGTGTTTCCACTTTGCCAGGTTATGCCGCCATCCGGGTTTTTAACTTTCCAATAAGGAGGAGGGAAACTTGCACCTTCAAAATCCTGGGTATATGGAGTTATAAAGGAAGTTGTATCGATTGGTATTACAACAGGTGTTGCAAGTTTAACCAGGCCAAAATATCTTGTATCGTCCCATTGCAAATCTGTGTTCGAGTTCCAGAAAAGATGCTGGGTACGGCCTCCTGTAAACCCGGTTGTATTGTCGGCAACCCCGATATCGAATTTAATATACTGGCCATTCCAATCATTCGCCATATTCGAAATCAAATCGCTCCAGGGCATTTGCCATTCCTGTATATATGAACTGGCCGTATTTGTCTGTTTAATTTTATAACCCGAATCAGTTGTGAAAGTGGAAGGATTTACGGTGTATGTGGAAGCCCATGCATCAAAACAGGCAGGAAAAACCGCAGCCCTTTTCATCCGGAACTGGAAATCTCCTGGAATATAAGCGCCATTTGAGCCGGATGTGGTATCCATCTTTACATATACTTCTATGTTATCACACTCCCAGGAATTAGGAATATTAAAAGAAGAAGTGTCCAATGTATTATCACCATTAACACTTGCAATCAGGTATAAATTTTTGTTATCGTATGTTAACCGCATTTGGGCTGACACATCAAATGTAGTGTTGGCAGTAGAATTTTGGGTCAACGTATTCCAGCTGCCAGTCCAGGATCCATTCGTGTCAAATATCCCATCGATAACAGGTGGCACAGATGTTTCATAAATTATTAAATCGGGGCATTTACCCAGTGGAATGTCACTAGTAAACGAGCCACAGTTTTTCCCTGAAGGAACATGTTTCAGACAGGTAATATTGTTTCCTGCAACAAATAATTTGCACAAGCCAACGGGCGGGCTCAATTGCGAAAGTTGGTTATTGCGGCAATCAAGATAACGGAGGTTATAGAAAAATTGAATGCCATCGAGATTGGAAATGTTTTTGCCAGAACAAACTAAAGTATCAATATTTAATGCCTGTGTAGTAATAAGGGAATCGCCAAACATAATTTGCGGGAAGCTGGTTTGTAAATACCTGCGGAAATTTGCATCGTCAATATAATAATTTGCAATACAAATATTATAGCCAATATCGCTTGTAAACGATGTCCCGCAATTGCTGCCAGTCGGAAGGTTTGGCAAACAAGAGATAACATTCCCTTGTGCAATAAGGTTACATAATCCATATGGTAATAATGGTAAGTGCGAAAGTTGATTATGAGAACAATCTATAGTTTGCAAATTAGAAAGGTTCGAAATATCTGGCAAAGAAGTCAATTGATTACCGCTACAACTCAGGTAATTTAAATTCGTCATATTTGAAAGCTTGGGCAAAGAAGTTAATTGATTGGACCAACAATAAAAAGAATTTAAATTCTTTAAAGTCGAAAGATCAGGCAAAGAAGTCAATTGATTACCGCCACAACTCAGGTAATTTAAATTCGTCAAATTTGAAAGATTGGGTAAAGATGTCAACTGATTGTTGTCACAATCAAAATTATATAAGTTTGATAAATCGGGCAAAGAAGTCAATTGATTATGATCGCACCATAAACCTTGAAGGTTTGTCAAAGCCGATAAACCAGGCAATGAAGTTAATTGATTACTATAACACCAGAAATTTTGTAGGTTTTTTAAAGCCGACAAATCAGGCATTGAAGAAATCTGGTTATTATCACAATCCAGGTTATTCAAACCGGTGAAATATTGTATCCCGTCAAGGCTTTTAACAAGGCCCCACCCACAATTAATACTATTGACACCGGCAGCCAGGCTTATTATCAGTGAATCACCAAACATTATATTAGGAAAATTATTTTGCAGGTATCTTCTAAAACTTACATCTGGGACAAGGAATTTTGGCCTTTCCCGTGTTTGTTTGCTGTTTTAATGCCAGTTTCATTTGGCTAATGTAAAGAATGGGGCCGGCCAATGCTGGCCAACCACCGGTTTCTGTCTGCGCAGCAAGCTGAATGCTGGCAAGTGTATCTGTCGATAAATTAAATGCAAGGTTTTTAAGCGCGTTTGAAATCGGATCGTCAACAATACTAATATTATGATGTGTAGTATCGAAAAATTGCACAAAAGCCCGAACAGCGCCAATATAAGTTGAGGTGTCCTTATCGTATTTATAGGTAAAACTAAGGGTTGAAGGTGCATTAATTATAATTGGAGAAATTGGAAATTCAGTATTCCAGCCATTAAGCCTTATTTTTAAATACTTTGTGGTATCGATGGTAACAATAGAACCACCAGCAGGAACTGTACCTTCGAAAGTTTCAAGGTTGAATGGTGCAGTATTTTGTTGGTTCAACGGCCAGCCACCCTGGTGGTAAAGGCTGTCGATTTCTGTTGTGTTTAAGGCGCGGTTGTAAATACGGATTTCATCGAGGATACCTATAAAACCCCACTGTTGACCAGCTTCATTACCTATAGTCACTTGATCAATATCGTTGTTAAAAGTTGCATGCCCAACACTAGTTTGAACCAACACCCCGTCAATAAAGAGGTGCATTGCACCGCTCGTCAATAGTAGCTGCAATGAAGTGCCAAAGATTGTCATTATAGTTTGTTGGACTGAGTGCTTGGCCCCAGTTATTTTCACCATTCTTAACCTCGAAGTCGATTTTTTTGGGATTTGCGCTTTGAAGCGAAAGAAACCAATCACCAATCACATTACCTTGCCATTTGGTGACAATAGCTCCAATTTCCGCACTTGTTCTGAACCATGTTGTAATACCGATCTGGTTTGTAAAACCAAATTTTGTTTGTGCCTGGCTTATTACTATCCTATCGCTATTTCCAGCGAATTCATAGGCTTTACCCATGATACCAAATCTATCGGTTGTAAGTGTTGCACCATAAACAGTGCCATTATTTCCATTGCCGCTTGAGTCATTGGCATTGCCGTTAAATGGATACCAGGCTACGAGGCCGGAGGAGAGGTTTATTGTTTGGGCAGAAGTGTATATTATTGCAAATAAAACTGAAAGGGTTAAAATTAGTTTTTTCATAGTTGGAGGTTTTAGCTTATTTTTTAGGTTGGTTTTATTAATTTATTTAGCTTTAATTTATTCAGAAAACTTATCTAATTTTATACATGTCATTTATAATACAACTGTTAAGAAAGTAAAGTCGTTTATTGAATTACTCTTTATTCTAAACAGAATATGCAAATTCAAATGTATTGAATCTTTTTTTTAAAAAGGATACCTGATTTTAAGTATTTTTAACATAAAATATAATTTATATCTATTCTAAATTATGGTTCAAACAGAAAAGTCGAAAACTAACTTTGCAACTTTATTTATGTCGTTTATTATAGATATTAATATTAACGTGGGTTCGGGATAAGAAAACTGTTTTGGACTAAAGTCCAATATATCATCTTGAAGATTAGACCCAGGCTTAAGCATGGGGCTAATGAATGACAATTAAATTAAGGGCTTTAGCCATAAGCTAATCAACAAAAACTTTCTGAACAGGCCCAAAATGAAATGATAATTTTTAACTGAATATTAAAAAATACTTACAAATTATTTTTCGGTTTACCTCCCATATTCCTCCCATTTTCCTCCCACTTAACTCCGACTATGAAATGGAAACAACTTTACTTACAATCTTAAACCAATTTGGCATATTTAGTTAATAATTTTAAGGAATAGTGTGGTGTGTTTAATAATACTTCGGTAAATTTTGGCTAAAGCCTAAATATCAATGACTTATTTAGCCGTAGCCTTAAGGCTATGGCTATTGAGAATATGCCAGTTACGGGCTTTAGCCCAAAAATATTACGGACTATAGTTTAATTAATATCAATATTACCATAACCCGTTGTTCGATTAACAAAAACCTGATTATTGGGAGACAATTCCTACCATTTGAAAATTGGTTATATTTAGGAAAGCCGGTTAGTCGAAAATAAAAAGCATATAAAAGCTATTGTTTAAAAAATTTCAATGAAACATCGTTACCATCAAATTCAGCGTAAGAATTGGAAATTATCCACTCTCCCAGGTTAATCAGCCTGCTGGTTTCGTTAAGTTTTAAATCCATTGGGATATGACGGTGCCCAAAAATGAAATAATCTATTTTATTGTCCTTTAGATAATCGTGTGCAAAAATTACCTGGTGTTCTTTACTTTCGCCCAGGAATGCTTCTGAAACACCTTTCGACAAACGGCTATGCTTGCTCCACGTGTGCCCGATTGACAATGCTAAATTAGGGTGCAACCTGGAAAATAAAAACTGCAGGATTTTACTCGTAAAGCAAGCTTTTAAAAGTTTATACCCCAAATCTCCTTTTCCCATTCCATCGCCATGTCCAATAAAAAATGTTTTATCGTTAATTTCAATTGTAATTGGGCCCCGGTGTAAAATAACGCCGGTTTCTGAGGGCAGGTAGTCGAAAACCCAAACATCGTGGTTGCCGGTAAAGTAATGTACTTCAATGCCCAAATCGTTAAATTCGCTAAGCTTGCCCAGAAAACGTGTAAACCCGCGTGGCACAACTTTCCGGTATTCGTACCAGAAGTCGAAGATATCACCTGGAAGGAACAGTATCTGTGCATGAGGTTTAATTTCATCCAACCACTTTACAAAATATTTTTCGCGTTCTCTGCTTTTGTCGAGCGGGTGCAGGCCAGGTGAACATCCGATGCAAAAAAAACCTTCTTGTCCTGTTTTAGTATTCTTTTTTCCACTATAATATGTTCATTTCAGCAAATCAATAATTTTCTTTCTCAATTTTTCTCCAAATATATCTTTGGCCTGGATGTCTTTCTTCGGGCCTATAAGATAAGAGGCTGGAAGATTTGAAATATTGTAAACACTGGCAAATTTTGAACCGGCAGCGTTTACATCAATTACATTGATGCCTTGCAGGTCGTTTTTTGCAGCTTTCAGCCATGCATTCTTATCCTCGGTAAGTGCAACATTATAAATTTCAAAACCTTTTTTGTGATAATCTTTGTACAACTGGTTTAATCCGCGCAACACATAAAGGCAATCTTCATTCTGTGGGCTCCAGAAATTTATTAAAATACATTTGCTTTTAATATTGCTTAGATGTATTGTATCACCTTCAGTTCCTGGTAAAGCAATGTCAGGATAAGAAAGTTGTTTTGCAGTTCTGCTTAAATATTCAAGCTTAAGCCTTTTGTAAGTTTCGTTCAGCCTTACCCTGTCATTCCATAAAATCCTTACGGCTTTCGAATCCGGATAATATTTTTTCAACGTGTCTGAAACAAGGTTCACATATTGAATATCGCGGTTCTGGTTCAATACATACGTGCTGTCGTTAAGCTGCTGATATATTGCAACAATACTTGCCATAGATTTCAAGTGCTCAATGATAAATTTTATTGAAAAATTACGCTGTTGCTTAACTTTATTAATGAATTCATCGTTCAACCGGCTATATATCTTGTCAAACCCGGGTTTATTAAGTTCTTTATTTACGATTTTCTGAATTGAATCGAGGGTAAAAATGGTTTTGGTAAGATGTGAAGTCAAATCCTTAATCTGGATTGATCCCTCAGAACCTTCAACAGTGTAACTATTTCCCATGTTTTTTGCACCGGCTTTAATCGAAATCCTTTCACCAGGGTTAATAATAAGAATTATAAAGTTATCGGGCTTAAGCGATAACTGAAAGAATTCAGGACTTTCAATTTTTCTCCTGAATTTGAAAGAGCCATCGCTGTTTATCATGGCAGAATCTACAATATGGCTTTCCGTGAAATTAAATTCAGCAAGATAAATATAAGGTTGTTTAGCGCCATCCAATTTACCTTTAATAGTAAAAGTTTTATGGCTGTTGCAGGAACTTAACAAAAGCAACAGTACAAAAGCAGAAAAGAAAGATTTTTTTAGAAATTGTTTTGTCATTTTTTTATGAATTACAGGAATGAATTTAGAGCCTCTCCCCAACCCTCTCCAAAGGAGAGGGAGTTTGATGATGCGGATTTTGAAAACAATATTTAATTCTATTTATGTTCATGTTTTGAACCAGGATAAAAAATATAGTTTGGTTTATTAATCCTACCATTTAAAAATCTCCTTTAATTTAATTGCCAAATCGCTGCCCAGTAAATCTTTCGCGATAATCTTACCGGTCGGGTCCAATAGCAGGTTGTGTGGGATTCCCTGAATTCCATAGAGCGTAACTATCGGCGAATCCCACATTTTCAGATCGCTTACTTGCGTCCAGGCCAGATGGTCATCCTGGATGCCTTTAATCCAGGAGTTTTTGTTTCGGTCGAGCGAAACCTGGAAAATATCGAAACCCTGGTACCTGTATTTATAAAAAGCTTTTACGAGATTCGGGTTTTCCTGCCGGCAAGGTTTACACCACGATGCCCAAAAATCGAGCAACACATATTTCCCGCGTGTTGACATCGTTGCCGCAGCAAAAACCGAACACGGTCCCCGGGGCGCGATCCTTCGGGATGGCGCGCCCGCCTTTGCCGATCACTGCCACCAGCTCCGCCTCGTAATCGACCTTCTCGGAGACCTTCGGCAGGCGGATCGGATCGTAAGGCCCATTCGCGGCGGTGGGCTGCTTCGAGAACCAGACCTGCTTGGCGGGCGTCTGGAGCAACCATTTCCAGGATATGGTCGGCATAGTTGAGGCCGATGGCCAGGATCTTGCCGGGACGCGGGACCGGCGGCAGCCGGCGCACCGACGTCAGGGCAAGCCGCGGGCCGGATTTGGCTGCGCGCCGGACTTCGCCCTCGATCTCGCCCCAGCGGGCGATCAGCTCGGTCATGCCCATAGCGCAGCGCCACCAGCAATACATT
>CAVSGB010000063.1:0-5629 GCA_963726845.1 uncultured Bacteroidota bacterium
ATTCTTCAATAATAATTTCTTTAATTAATTTTTGAAATTCCGTAATTTTTGATCCACTGACAACCGGGCTTATTTCATCAATTTCGAGTTTTGACTTGCGTTCCTGCGTGCGAAGCAATATTTCTACTTCTTCATCAAGGGTTGGATAGCCAACGGAAATTTTAAAAAGGAACCGGTTTAACTGGGCTTCTGGCAGGCGGTAAGTGCCTTCATGCTCGATCGGGTTTTGCGTTGCAAATACGTTGAATGGCCGTTCCATAATATGTGCTTTTCCTTCGAGTGTAACTTGCCTTTCTTCCATAACTTCGAAAAGCGCAGCTTGTGTTTTGGCCGGTGCACGGTTAATTTCGTCGATTAAAATGATATTCCCGAAAACAGGACCGGCGTTGAATTGAAATTCTCCTTTACTAAGGTTAAATACGTTTGTGCCGGTAACGTCGGAAGGCATTAGGTCAGGTGTGAACTGGATACGGCTATATTTTGCATCGATGGATTTTGCGAGCAATTTTACAGCCAATGTTTTTGCAATTCCAGGCACGCCTTCGATCAGCAGATGCCCGTCTGCAAATAATGCAATGAGCATTTGCCGAATCAAATCTTTCTGTCCAACAATTACCTTACCGATTTCTTTCTCGAGTTTCGAAACTGTTTCAGACAATTCGCCCAAATCGAGCCTGTTTTGAAATTGAATTTCGTTTTCCATTTGTCAGATATAGTTTTTAATTTTTCAATACAACATTAAGAGGTTGTTTTAGAATTTAATAAAAACAATTCAATTCATTGATTATTAAATTTTAATTTGACAATCATTTTACTTCCCAACGCTTAAAAAGGAGGGCTAACTGCTGAACCCTGAGCTTCGGACACTGAGCGTAGTCGAAGTGTCGAAGGGTGCACTGTTATAGCCCCATTTTAAGGAATTTAAATATAAATTCCAAACAGCATCTAAGAAAATGGCAAAAATGAATTTTTAAAAATTTTATAGAAACTGTCATATAAGAATTCTATTTATTATCAAATTAAACTAAAATTAACATAGAATTATAACTTTTAGTTATGAATAATTGTCTGAGATCAAAAAAATACTATTTTTGCATACACCTGTTAAAATAGTAGCTAATTCGGGCATTTCAGAAGGAACGTGTGTTTCATAAAGAATATATAACTAATTAATTACATTTAATATGAAAAATTATTCCACAAACCAGATTAAAAACATTAGCCTCCTCGGTAATTCAGGCTCGGGTAAGACCACCCTTTCAGAAGCCATGCTTTTCGAGGGTGGCGTAATAGAACGAAGAGGTACAACTGATCAGAAAAATACCGTTTCGGACTATAACGATATAGAACATGAAAATAAAGCCTCGGTGTTTTCTTCAGTTTTATATACTGAATACCAGGAAAAGAAAATTAACATTATCGACAACCCCGGGTTGGACGATTTTGTTGGCGGGACAATAGGTTCGTTGATGGTAACCGATTGTTCGGTTTTATTATTAAATGCCCAGAATGGCGTTGAAGTTGGTACTGAAATCCATTCGCGTCACCTGGAAACCCATAAGAAACCAACGGTACTGCTGGTTAACCATATGGACCACGAAAAGGCCAATTTCGATAGGACTATCGAGATGGCAAAAGACAGGATCAGTAATAAAGTAACAATTATTCAATACCCGCTCAACGAAGGAAAAGATTTTAATTCCTTTGTAGATGTGCTGTTAATGAAAATGTTTAAATATCCCTCAGAAGGCGGCAAACCTGAAATTACAGATATCCCGGCTTCTGAAAAAGACAGGGCTGGTGACCTTCATAATAAATTGGTAGAAATAGCCGCTGAAAATGATGAAAAATTAATGGAGCTTTTCTTCGAAAAAGGTACCCTTGAATTACAAGACATGCGCAAAGGCATTACGCTGGGGCTTTTGCAACGTGGCATATTCCCGGTTTTTGTTTGTTCCGCAAAGAAAAATATGGGCGTAGGCCGGTTCATGGAATTTTTATGCAATGTAGCTCCAAGCCCGACAGATGTTGCAGGTTTGATGAACAGCGAAGGAAATGAAGTTAAGGTTAACCCTTCAGGACCTACATCCTTGTTTGTTTTTAAAACCAATATCGAGCAGCATATTGGCGAAATAAATTATTTTAAAGTTATTACAGGTGAAATTACTGAAGGCATCGACCTTGTGAACAACAATACGCAGACCAAAGAAAGGTTGAGCCAATTGTTTGTATCTGCAGGTAAGAACCGTACCAAAGTTCCAAAATTAGTTGCCGGCGATATTGGCGCAGCCGTTAAATTGAAAAATACAAAATCACAACATACACTTACACAACCAAACCTCTCTTTTACTTTTGATAAGATAGCTTATCCAAATCCAAAATTCCGGACAGCTATTAAGGCAAAAAGCGAAAACGATGATGAGAAATTGGGAGAGGCATTGAACCGCATGCACCAGGAAAACCCGACAATAATTATTGAATATTCGAAAGAACTAAAACAAATTATTATTTACGGACAAGGCGAATACCACCTGAATATCCTGAAATGGCATTTAGACCATATTTTTAAAATTGAAACTGAATTCCTTGCACCAAAAATTCCATACCGCGAAACAATTACAAAAATTGCCGCTGCCGATTACAGGCATAAGAAACAATCAGGCGGGGCAGGTCAGTTTGGCGAAGTGTACATGGTTATCGAACCTTATATTGAAGGCGCTCCCGATCCTGCAATGTATAAAATTGCCGGGAAAGAAATCAAGCTGAATATTCGCGACAAAGAAGAAGTGTCGCTTCCCTGGGGAGGCAAATTGGTATATTACAATTGCATTGTTGGTGGCGCTATCGATGCACGCTTCCTGCCAGCCATTTTAAAAGGTATTATGGAAAAAATGGAAGAAGGCCCGCTTACAGGCTCGTATGCACGCGACATACGTGTTGCAGTGTACGATGGCAAAATG
The DNA here is from genome assembly GCA_963726845.1 of uncultured Bacteroidota bacterium. Lineage (GTDB taxonomy): Bacteria > Bacteroidota > Bacteroidia > Bacteroidales > DTGW01 > CAVSGB01. The sequence goes on from CAVSGB010000063.1 coordinate 2,961, forward strand.
CACCCGGTCGATTCAAATGAAATTTCTTTCCGTTTGGCAGGCCGTAATGCTTTTAAAGAAGCATTTAAAAATGCCGGGCCAAAAATTATGGAACCAATTTACGATGTTGAAGTTTTTGTGCCATCCGAGCGTATGGGCGATGTGATGAGCGACCTGCAGGGAAGGCGCGCGCTGGTGCAGGGCATGAGCAGCGAAAGAGGTTTTGAGAAAATTATGGCAAGGGTGCCGTTGGCTGAGATGAACAAATATTCAACTTCGCTGAGTTCGTTGACAGCCGGCAGGGCAATTTACACGATGAAATTCAATGAATATGCCCAGGTTCCCGGTGAGATCCAAACCGAATTATTAAAGGCTTACGAGGCAACTGAGAAAGAAGAATAGTAAATTTTTTACCCCGAAAAGCCTGTCAGCATAAAAGCCCTGGCAGGCTTTTTTATATTTTATTATCTGAATAAATAAACAAAACCGCTTCCTTTTAATGGCGTTATATGGGTTGTATCGCTTGATGCTTTAAATGGCCCCAGCCAATAGCTTCATATTTGTAAAAATAGATTCCCGGTGATGCCTGGCTATTGCCTATATTTCCGTTCCATCCTTCCCATCCATAGTTCACAGGTGCATTGTATTCGTAAACTAATTTTCCCCATTGGCTAAAAACCATGAGGTGTAGGTTTCGAACCGAATGCCATGAGTCTGCTTTATAAGTAAAAAATTCATTATTATTATGTAAGCCAGGAGTAAAAGCATTTGGAAATCGCAGGCTGTCTTTTCCCAGTTCTGAATCGGCAACTTTTATCTTATGGTAGGCCGAAGTATCGGTGCATCCTTCCGGGCTTGTTGAAATAAGCCTTATTTTATAAGTGTAAGGCCGATAATAAGTATATGAACCGGAATTTGATGAGTCCGTTTTAATATAATGGGCGCTGTCTTTGGTATTGTAATTTAAAAATGTATCAGCTACAAACCACTCGAATTTAATCCCACGTTTTGAGTTATTCTTAAACTTTGCCTTTAATGGCGCATCCAATGTGTCTGGCAAATTTGTCGTATCCAATTTCAAATAACTTTTGCTTGCAGGGTCATAAAACAAAATATCAAAATCGGCCTTTGTATTCTGAGTTGTATAATGAACATTATCTGTAGCTGTATTGCCAAACATGTCTTTGAAATTAATTGTAAAAGTGGTATTTTTCACAGGTGCATTATTGATAAAAATCTGCAACCTGTCGTTAGAGAAAGTAGAATCCAATGGGTCTTCAGGAGAGGGACTGGCTGTCCATTCAACATTGGTAGTATTTGGTATTGTAATAAAGTTTTTCTTTAGAGGATTTGCATAAACCAAATTATTATGGATAAAACGTAAAGTTGAATCATAACGTTGGTTAGTGCTTTCAATTACACCCAAAGGCAGGTACTTGCAAAAATATGTTAATTCAGGCACCTCGCCTTTACTGTCTTTCTTTAAATTAAGCCGAAGTTGATTTATAAATATCCAGGCCCTGAAAGTATCAATTACCCCTTTTTCCATAATCACCCGATATGCGCCTGAAGAAAGTGTATCCTTGATACTGATGCTGTCGCCTGAAATGCTGTCGAATTTGACATAATCCTTAATTTTCAAATTGTATTGTTCCCAAATAAATTTCCATCCTTTGGTGCTGTCGGGCGATATAGCTTCTAATGTTCCCTTTTTTGTAAACAGGTTGGCCCCGGATGCATTAAAAATGTAAATAGTATCGGCCTTGTTATCGATGTATATATTAGTTGAACGCGAAGCATTGTTATATTTGCCAACTAACTGGCCAAACAAATTGGCAGGGACATAAGATACGGAAAAAACAAAAAATAATATTTTTAATATGTTTCTCATTACTAAAAATAAGTTCTTCAAAATTGTAAAGCAGAAACTGCAAATATATTGAACCAGTTTTAAATATTCTTTTCCTTAAATGAATATTAACTAAACTCTTTAAATTTTATTGCTCGCAATTAAAGCAAATAATCAAATTAATTACGAGAAAACCTCATCCCCAACCCCTTCTCCAATCGGAGAAGGGGCAAGTCCCTCTCCAATTGGAGAGGGATTAACTTCGTTGAAATCGCTTTGCTAAGTTTAGGGTGAGGTTTGTATACTTAAGTCAACGACATTGATTCATAATTGAAATCCAATCATTGTTTAATCGGCAATTAAAACAAATATTTTCTTACTTTTACAAAAAATCTGATAAAGAAATAATTAAAAAACAAATATGGATTACGATTATAATACCTCCAGAAAAAAAATAGCATTACCGGAATATGGCCGCCATATCCATCGTTTGGTCGATCATATAATGGCCATTGAGGACCGCGAAGAGCGCAACCGTGCAACGCGCGGACTTATCACTGTAATGGGCAACCTTAACCCGCACCTGCGCGATGTAGCAGATTTCAAACATAAATTATGGGACCACCTGGCAATCATTTCAGATTTTAAGCTCGATATTGATTCACCTTACCCGATCCCTACAAAAGCAATTTTAACTGAGAAACCACGCAGGGTTCCTTACAACCAGGGAAGCATCAGGTATAAACATTATGGGAAATTAACTGAACGCATGGTCAAAAAAGCCGCTGAAATGACAGAAGGAGAGGACAAAAAAATGCTCACTGAGGCATTGGCAATACGT
>CAVSGB010000064.1:0-17299 GCA_963726845.1 uncultured Bacteroidota bacterium
AACTAATGTGGCTATGCTTGGTTGTTGAATAGTTTTGTAACAGTCGGCTTTGCCCGGCCAGTTCATTCCGTAGCGTTCCTTGCCCGTGTCAATGTCTCCGCCAAGTGTTAGTTTAAGCCTTTCCCAGTCAATTTTGTTGCCTTCGGTAAATATTTCAGGGAAAAGAGTTTTAAGCTTATCTATTTGTTCTTGCTTAATGTTCATTGATTGAATATCGAGTTTTTCTATTTCTGCCATAGTATTTAAATTAAACGCCAATGTATTAAAAACAATTTATACTCGGAAAGCTTTTGTTTTAGCTTCTTTTCAATTTCGTCAATCAACTTGTCTTTGTTTTTCTCAATTTCTTTAGCTGAGTTGTCGTATTCCTTCCAAGCCTCGTCACGTTCATTTTCAAATTTTCGTTTGTCTTTTTCTAATTTAAGCTTTTCGGGCAAGTTAGGGGCAAGTCGCACCTGTTTTTTGAGTTCTTTTATCAGGTCGTCAAGTTCTTTTAAAGTTAGTTTTAGAGAGCTTCGTTTGTCATCGCCCCATTTATCGAGCTTTTCAAGTTCTACTTCAAAATAACTTCCGTTACGTGCACTTATATCATCAATATATCGGATTTGACTTTCTCATAGTGCTTTTTTAGCTCTTTCTTTATATATCCTATGGCTGCAACCTTAATAATCTCGGTCTCGGATGCAGGTAAAGAAAAAAGCCTTTGACATTGGTCTGTACCCATTAGTTCCCCTTTTTCAGTAATACCTGAAAGGACAACATAATCCTCTGCATCGAAAGATGTAATTGAAAGACTTGTAGCTAACAACCATCCTGATTTTCCTACCAATGATTCGAGGATTGTGATTTTTTTGATGCAACCAGAATAATAATCAAATATGATTCCTTTTCATCTAATTGCAGACTTTGACATTCTGTAATGATTTTAGAAGCCAACGGTGATGAATACGGTAAATATTCGCATCTTCATATTTTTACAATGCGATATCAGCCGATGTATTTTTTCGGCTGGAAAAAGGGTTCTCTCTCAGCGTAAACGAATATTCACTTTCAGAAAAATCAGCATAATCGTTTAAATAATATCGTGTTAATTCCCAGAGCCATTGTTCATATTTTGAGCGGTATTCCGGCTTTCGTCAAAACTAATACGAAGTTTGTCGTGTACTTCCTCATCAAAGTTTTCGAGTAACTTTTGACGGGTTCGTTTCATTTCGCTGCTTATTGTGTTTCGAGTTCACGTTGTAAAGCATCAAAGGATGCTTGAATAGTATCGAGTGTACGACATTCCTGATAAATCTGGGCAATCCGTTTTTCAAAATCAACACCATTTTCAATACTACCCAGCACTTCATCACTTGTTCCAAACACACCACTAAATAGATTAAACTTGTCCTGTAATAATTCATATACACGTACATGTGGGGCATTGGCTTTATTCAGATAGTTTACCACAACAACATCGTATTTTTGTCCGTAACGGTGGCAACGGCCAATACGCTGTTCAATGCGTTGCGGATTCCAAGGCATATCGTAGTTTACTACTAGTGAGCAAAATTGCAGGTTGATTCCTTCGGCAGCCGCTTCGGTAGCTATCATTATAGTCGCTTCATCTCTAAAACAATCAACTAAAGCAGCTCGCATATCAGCCGTTTTTGAGCCTGTAATGCGGTCGGTATCTTTATATCGTGAAATCCAATTCTTATAAATCTGTTTTGATTCAGGGTCGTTATTAGAGCCATTAAAAAGAACAATTTTACCAGTGTAACCTTTATTTTCTAGTATGGATTTTAGATATATCTGTGTTCGGGTGCTCTCAGTAAAAATAATAGCTTTACGGGCTGCACCGAGTACCGTTGCTTTTGCAAAGGCGGTTTCGAGAGCTGTTATTAGTTTTTCACCTTTCGAGTTTTTTTCAATAGATTTTGCAAGCTGTTCAAACTCTTTCAGGTTTTCAATCTCGATTTTAATTGCATCAATATCTTCAGATGAATATTGTTTTTCTGGTTCTTCAGCACCATTTTCATCATCTTGCCATTCGTCTTTTAATTCGTCAAAGGTTTCAAAATCTTCTGCAATTGGATCATCTAAAGTGGCAGGATTTGCCTGACTATTAACAATGCTTTGAAGTTTATTGGCTAAACCTTCGAGAGTGCCAGAAATGGCATAAGTTGAAGAAGCCAATAGTTTTCGAAGAATGAGTGTCATTAATTGCCTCTGACTTGGAGGGCAGAGCAAATAAATTGGGACGTTGGAGGTATTCAGAAACTAAATCATACAAACGTTGTTCATCCTGTGTTGGATAAAACTCTTCTACAATTGCTGTGCGGTTGGTGTATTTAATATATTCTAATACCTGCCTTCTGAGTGTTCGTTTACAAATGGGTTTTAGCCTTTCCTTTAGTTCATTGTAAGTATTTTCATCTGAACCATTATTAACCCGGCTATATTGTGAACGAAAACTCTTTAAATCTCCAAAAGCGTAATCATCAATTATGCTCACTAAACCATATAGTTCAAGTAAAGAGTTTTGCAATGGAGTTGCAGTTAACAGAATCTTATTCCGTTCTTTTAATGAATTCTTTATTGAGTTTCCAATTTTGTTGGAACTTTTATAAACATTACGCAAACGATGGGCTTCATCTATTACAACCAAATCCCAATTAACAGATTGCATATAAGCCTCTTTTGTACGAGCAAATTGATATGAGCAAAGGACAATTGAATCCTGAATAAAGGGATTAAGGTTCTTTTTTTTAATATACCCGTTAAATGATTTTGTTTCCAAAATCACTGAGGGTAAAAAGAATTTATCAATTAATTCCTGACTCCATTGTTTGCGGGAGATTTGAAGGAGTAATAATTAAGATTCGTTTTTTTCGTTCAGCCCATTTCTGGGAAATTACTAACCCAGCTTCAATAGTTTTGCCCAAACCAACTTCATCCGCTAATATTGCACCTTTAGACAATGGAGAACGGAATGCAAATAAAGCCGCCTCTACCTGATGAGGGTTCAAATCAACTTGTGCATCAACCAGGGTAGAGGCTAATTTTTGGATATTGTCCGATGAACATCGTTTTGTTAGTTCATAAGCAAAATATTTAGCATGGTAAGGGGTTAAATTCATTGGTACATTAATAACTGAATTATCTTAAAATGAAGATAAAAGTAAGAAAAGTAACGCAAAAGAAAGAATGAAGTTAATAAAACGATAAAAAAATAAAATTTGTATCAAAAATGAAAAACATCTTACCACCTTACCCTTTTTAAGTAATTACAGGTGGGGTAGCTTTGGGGTAAGTTATTTTTGAAGTTACCACCTTACCCCTTTAGAGTTAAGAATTATGAGTTAAGAGTTAGTTAATGAATAGTTTAACATTTTAGGGTAAGGTGGTAAGATGGGGTAAGGTGAGAAAATTTATCTTACCCCTCTGGAATTATTAATAAAATCAATGGTTATAGAAGATATGGGGTAAGATGGTAAGATGTTTTGGCAAAAGAGTTTCTAATTTTTTGTGTTTACATAATAACCATATATTTTTTCAGGGTTGTGTTTTATACGTTCAAAACCACACAATTTAAGGGCTTTGCCAATATTAACCGATGATAATTTAACCTTGCTTTCAGTAAGGTTTGTAATGTATAAAAGCACATCCGTAGATGTCCAAAAGTATTTATGGTTCTCTTTTGTGGCGGATTCTAAGAATTTGGTAACCAATTCTTTCTCGGGCGTATTAATTAAAAACTGGCGGTTGTACTCGTCATTTTCTTTTACTTTAGCGGCTGTAATGTCATATTGAAAGCCGTTTTTAAACAAATGGTAAGCCTGTGCATAAACCATATCAATATTTACCTTTTGAGAATAACTCCAGTCTATTTCATCAATTACAAAGCAAAGCCAACGGACTGAACCTGTTTCGTCATTTAAAAATTCAACCTGATTTGTTGAACCAATAAAACTGCAACGGCGTGGTAAAATGGAATTACGACGGTCGTATGGCAAGCGTTCATTTATTTTATCTTTAGAGAAAAGACTTTTAAGCGAATTGATTTCAACTTTTGAAAGGGTTGAAAGTTCGTCAAGGTTTATTAAAATATTACGACAAAGCAGAATGCGACTGTCTTTGTCTATTGAGAGGTTTTCAGCTATATAGTTTTGTAATGCAGGGGGACACAAAAAAACGGCAAAAGGTTGACTTGCCCTTTTTGTTCCCCCCTGCATTACAAAACTATATAGCTGAAAACCTCTCAATAGACAAAGACAGTCGCATTCTGCTTTGTCGTAATATTTTAATAAACCTTGACGAACTTTCAACCCTTTCAAAAGTTGAAATCAATTCGCTTAAAAGTCTTTTCTCTAAAGATAAAATAAATGAACGCTTGCCATACGACCGTCGTAATTCCATTTTACCACGCCGTTGCAGTTTTATTGGTTCAACAAATCAGGTTGAATTTTTAAATGACGAAACAGGTTCAGTCCGTTGGCTTTGCTTTGTAATTGATGAAATAGACTGGAGTTATTCTCAAAAGGTAAATATTGATATGGTTTATGCACAGGCTTACCATTTGTTTAAAAACGGCTTTCAATATGACATTACAGCCGCTGAAGTAAAAGAAAATGACGAGTACAACCGCCAGTTTTTAATTAATACGCCCGAGAAAGAATTGGTTACCAAATTCTTAGAATCCGCCACAAAAGAGAACCATAAATACTTTTGGACATCTACGGATGTGCTTTTATACATTACAAACCTTACTGAAAGCAAGGTTAAATTATCATCGGTTAATATTGGCAAAGCCCTTAAATTGTGTGGTTTTGAACGTATAAAACACAACCCTGAAAAAATATATGGTTATTATGTAAACACAAAAAATTAGAAACTCTTTTGCCAAAACATCTTACCATCTTACCCCATATCTTCTATAACCATTGATTTTATTAATAATTCCAGAGGGGTAAGATAAATTTTCTCACCTTACCCCATCTTACCACCTTACCCTAAAATGTTAAACTATTCATTAACTAACTCTTAACTCATAATTCTTAACTCTAAAGGGGTAAGGTGGTAACTTCAAAAATAACTTACCCCAAAGCTACCCCACCTGTAATTACTTAAAAAGGGTAAGGTGGTAAGATGTTTTTCATTTTTGATACAAATTTTATTTTTTTATCGTTTTATTAACTTCATTCTTTCTTTTGCGTTACTTTTCTTACTTTTATCTTCATTTTAAGATAATTCAGTTATTAATGTACCAATGAATTTAACCCCTTACCATGCTAAATATTTTGCTTATGAACTAACAAAACGATGTTCATCGGACAATATCCAAAAATTAGCCTCTACCCTGGTTGATGCACAAGTTGATTTGAACCCTCATCAGGTAGAGGCGGCTTTATTTGCATTCCGTTCTCCATTGTCTAAAGGTGCAATATTAGCGGATGAAGTTGGTTTGGGCAAAACTATTGAAGCTGGGTTAGTAATTTCCCAGAAATGGGCTGAACGAAAAAAACGAATCTTAATTATTACTCCTTCAAATCTCCGCAAACAATGGAGTCAGGAATTAATTGATAAATTCTTTTTACCCTCAGTGATTTTGGAAACAAAATCATTTAACGGGTATATTAAAAAAAAGAACCTTAATCCCTTTATTCAGGATTCAATTGTCCTTTGCTCATATCAATTTGCTCGTACAAAAGAGGCTTATATGCAATCTGTTAATTGGGATTTGGTTGTAATAGATGAAGCCCATCGTTTGCGTAATGTTTATAAAAGTTCCAACAAAATTGGAAACTCAATAAAGAATTCATTAAAAGAACGGAATAAGATTCTGTTAACTGCAACTCCATTGCAAAACTCTTTACTTGAACTATATGGTTTAGTGAGCATAATTGATGATTACGCTTTTGGAGATTTAAAGAGTTTTCGTTCACAATATAGCCGGGTTAATAATGGTTCAGATGAAAATACTTACAATGAACTAAAGGAAAGGCTAAAACCCATTTGTAAACGAACACTCAGAAGGCAGGTATTAGAATATATTAAATACACCAACCGCACAGCAATTGTAGAAGAGTTTTATCCAACACAGGATGAACAACGTTTGTATGATTTAGTTTCTGAATACCTCCAACGTCCCAATTTATTTGCTCTGCCTCCAAGTCAGAGGCAATTAATGACACTCATTCTTCGAAAACTATTGGCTTCTTCAACTTATGCCATTTCTGGCACTCTCGAAGGTTTAGCCAATAAACTTCAAAGCATTGTTAATAGTCAGGCAAATCCTGCCACTTTAGATGATCCAATTGCAGAAGATTTTGAAACCTTTGACGAATTAAAAGACGAATGGCAAGATGATGAAAATGGTGCTGAAGAACCAGAAAAACAATATTCATCTGAAGATATTGATGCAATTAAAATCGAGATTGAAAACCTGAAAGAGTTTGAACAGCTTGCAAAATCTATTGAAAAAAACTCGAAAGGTGAAAAACTAATAACAGCTCTCGAAACCGCCTTTGCAAAAGCAACGGTACTCGGTGCAGCCCGTAAAGCTATTATTTTTACTGAGAGCACCCGAACACAGATATATCTAAAATCCATACTAGAAAATAAAGGTTACACTGGTAAAATTGTTCTTTTTAATGGCTCTAATAACGACCCTGAATCAAAACAGATTTATAAGAATTGGATTTCACGATATAAAGATACCGACCGCATTACAGGCTCAAAAACGGCTGATATGCGAGCTGCTTTAGTTGATTGTTTTAGAGATGAAGCGACTATAATGATAGCTACCGAAGCGGCTGCCGAAGGAATCAACCTGCAATTTTGCTCACTAGTAGTAAACTACGATATGCCTTGGAATCCGCAACGCATTGAACAGCGTATTGGCCGTTGCCACCGTTACGGACAAAAATACGATGTTGTTGTGGTAAACTTTCTGAATAAAGCCAATGCCGCAGATGTACGTGTATATGAATTATTACAGGACAAGTTTAATCTATTTAGTGGTGTGTTTGGAACAAGTGATGAAGTGCTGGGTAGTATTGAAAATGGTGTTGATTTTGAAAAACGGATTGCCCAGATTTATCAGGAATGTCGTACACTCGATACTATTCAAGCATCCTTTGATGCTTTACAACGTGAACTCGAAACACAAATAAGCAGCGAAATGAAACAAACCCGTCAAAAGTTACTCGAAAACTTTGATGAGGAAGTACACGACAAACTTCGTATTAGTTTTGACGAAAGCCGGGAATACCGCTCAAAATATGAACAATGGCTTTGGCAATTAACACGATATTATTTAAACGATTATGCTGATTTTTCTGAAAGTGAATATTCGTTTACGCTGAGAGAGAACCCTTTTCCAGCCGAAAAAATACATTCCGGTCCATATCGCATTGGTAAAAATATTGAAGATGCGAATATTTACCGTATTCATCACCCGTTGGCTTCTAAAATCATTACAGAATGTCAAAGTCTGCAATTAGATGAAAAGGAATTAATATTTGATTATTCTGGTTGCATCAAAAAAATCACAATCCTCGAATCATTGGTAGGAAAATCAGGATGGTTGTTAGCTACAAGTCTTTCAATTACATCTTTCGATGCAGAGGATTATGTCGTCCTTTCAGGTATTACTGAAAAAGGGGAACTAATGGGTACAAACCAATGTCAAAGGCTTTTTTCTTTACCTGCATCCGAGACCGAGATTATTAAGGTTGCAGCCATAGGAGATATAAAGAAAGAGCTAAAAAAGCACTATGAGAAAGTCAAATCCGATATTATTGATGATATAAGTGCACGTAACGGAAGTTATTTTGAAGTAGAACTTGAAAAGCTCGATAAATGGGGCGATGACAAACGAAGCTCTCTAAAACTAACTTTAAAAGAACTTGACGACCTGATAAAAGAACTCAAAAAACAGGTGCGACTTGCCCCTAACTTGCCCGAAAAGCTTAAATTAGAAAAAGACAAACGAAAATTTGAAAATGAACGTGACGAGGCTTGGAAGGAATACGACAACTCAGCTAAAGAAATTGAGAAAAACAAAGACAAGTTGATTGACGAAATTGAAAAGAAGCTAAAACAAAAGCTTTCCGAGTATAAATTGTTTTTAATACATTGGCGTTTAATTTAAATACTATGGCAGAAATAGAAAAACTCGATATTCAATCAATGAACATTAAGCAAGAACAAATAGATAAGCTTAAAACTCTTTTCCCTGAAATATTTACCGAAGGCAACAAAATTGACTGGGAAAGGCTTAAACTAACACTTGGCGGAGACATTGACACGGGCAAGGAACGCTACGGAATGAACTGGCCGGGCAAAGCCGACTGTTACAAAACTATTCAACAACCAAGCATAGCCACATTAGTTCCGGCTCGTGACGAAAGTATTGATTTTGATACAACTCAAAACCTATTTATTGAAGGCGACAATTTGGAGGTATTGAAATTGCTTCAAAAGAGTTATTTGGGTAAAATTAAAATGATATACATTGACCCGCCTTACAATACTGGTGGAGATTTTATTTATCCTGATAATTACACCGAAAATCTGCAAACCTACCTCGAATATACTGGTCAAGTTGATAATGAAGGCCGAAGGTTCGGCACAAATACAGATACTGATGGTCGTTTTCATAGCAAGTGGATGAATATGATGTATCCAAGGTTATTTTTGGCTAAAAATCTACTAAAGGATGAAGGATTAATATTTATTTCCATCGATAATAATGAGGTATGTAATTTAAAAAAAGTTTGCGATGAAATATTTGGTGAGGATAATTTTATTGAGGAGATAGCTTGGAAAAATAAATATGGTGCAGGTGCTAAAACAAAAGGATTTATTGAAGTACATGAATATATACTTTGCTATTCAAAAAGCAATATTCTTAATATAGAAGCTCCTTTGAATGAAGAACAAATCAAGACATATAAAAGTAAGGATGATAAATTTTCTCAGCGAGGTGGTTATTTAACACAACCACTAATGACAACGAGTATGGCTGATAGGAAAAACTTACAATACTCGATAATTTATAATGGTGATGAAATAATTCCCGATAAACAATGGGTCTGGGAGAAAGAAAGACTTTTAAAAGCAATTGAAAATAATGAGGTAGTATTTAGTAAACAGGAGGATGGTAAATATAGTGTTCGCTCTAAACAATACTTAAAAGATAGTAATGGCCGAATTAGAAATGGCAAACCAATTTCATTATTTAACGGACCATTTAATCAAGAGGGTACGGCGGAAGTTAAAGCACTGTTTGGTCATGAAGCATTTAGTTTTCCAAAGCCTATTTCATTGTTAAAATATTTACTTTCATTTACAATTAACGACCACGAAGATAATTCTGGAATCATGCTTGATTTTTTTGCGGGTTCGAGTTCATTTGCTCAAGCTATTCTTGAACTTAACAAAGAAGATGGAGGTAACCGTAAATTTATTTGTGTTCAACTTCCTCAGCCAGCAGAAGAAAATAACCAAGCTGTTAAAGCAGGTTACAAAACTATTGCTGATATTGGCAAAGAGCGCATTAGGCGTGTAAGCAAACGCATTGCATTAGAAATTGAAAACGAAAAAGCACAAAAAGAACAGGAAGCTGAAAAAGTCCGCCAAAACCCTACTATTTTTGATAGCGAAAATCAGGTAAATAAAAAAAATCCTATCAATCATAGTTCAGACATCGGTTTCAAAGTATTCAAACTTGCTCAATCCAATTTCAAAGTTTGGGACAGCAATATTGAGAAAACACCGGAAGCTGTTCAACTTGCCATGCAAATGCACGCCGAACATATTAACGAACAAGCCACGCAGGAAGCTTTACTTTACGAAATACTTTTAAAATCAGGGTTTGAACTTGCAACACCTATCGCAAAATTAAATATCGAGGGCAAAGCTGTTTATAGTGTTTCCGAAGGTCAGTTGCTCATTTGCCTCGAAAAGGAAATAACCCACGAACTTATAAAAGCAATAGCCGAAAGTCAGCCTGTCCGTGTTGTTTGCCTCGATGAAGGCTTTCGTAATAACGACCAGCTAAAAACCAATGCTGTGCAAATAATGAAAAGCAAAGGTGTTGTTAAATTTCAAACGGTGTAAATTTGCAAATATGGAAACGAAAGAAAATAAATATTCAATATTCGAAAATGGCACAACATGGTTACGTGCCGATTTTCATTTACATACAAAAGCCGATTCAGTATTCATATATACCGATGACCCTAATTATTTTGCAACTAACTATATTCAACAATTAGTTACACAACATATTCGAATTGGCCTTATTACCAACCATAATAAATTCGACCTTACCGAATTCAAAGAATTACGTAAAGTAGGCCTGAAAAATGAAGTTTTTTTAATCCCGGGTATTGAGTTTTCAATAAAAGACGGTGCAAAAGGCTTGCATATTCTTATTGCTTTTCACGATAGTTGGTTGTACAATTCCGAAAACAAAAACTTTATACAAGAATTTATCACTACTGCTTTTACCGGGATTACAGGCTACGACAATAAACCCTATAAAAATTCAAAATTCTCTTTTTCCGAAACTTGTCAGCAATTAGATGAGTTTGGTAAAGATTATTTCATAATTATGGCTCATGTTGATGATAGCAGTGGTTTATTTAATGAGTTAGAAGGTCGTGGCCTAGACGATTTCATTAATCATGAATCATTTTCAAAAAGAGTTGTAGCTCTTCAAAAAGTCCGTTCTATTGAAAATCAGAAAAAAGTTAAAGCTATTTTGGGCAACGATGTTCCTATAAATGTTGAAGGTTCTGACAATGCAGAGAATGGTATAAATGGCATTGGTACAGGTAACGAAGTAAAAGGCGTTTGTCAATCTACATTTTTAAAAGTAGGGGATTTCAGTTTCGATGCCATAAAATACGCTCTACTTGACCATGTATTTAGAGTAAAGCCTGAAAAACCAAACCATTCCAGGGCGTATTTAAAATCAATAAGTTTCAAAAGCAAACGTTTAGGCGAAAGAAAATTATTCTTAAGCCCTTCAATGAATAACTTAATTGGCATCAGGGGCAGTGGCAAATCATCTATTCTCGAAACTATCCGCTATGCTTTAGATATTAATTTGCCTAAAAAAGGTAATGTTGACAATTATAAAGAAAATATTGTTAAAGTATTATTAGGCAGTGGTGGCGAAATGACATTGGAATTGGTCGATTCGCATGGCAAAGTATTTATTGCGAAAAAAAGAATTGAAGAAACTACGAATATTTATCTTGACGGGGTTTTGCAACAGAATTTAAAAACAAATGCTATTATAAACAAACCCCTATATTTTGGTCAAAAAGATTTGTCCGATTTGGGCAGTGAAACAGCTACCGAAGATTTAATAGACCGTTTGATAAGTGATAAAACTAAAGATATAAAACAACAATGTGAAGCAAAAATCACTCGTATTAATACCATACTTCTCGAAATTCAAAAACTTCAAAAATCAATCGATTCAAAACCCGATATTGAGTCTCACAAAGCTGCAACAGAGTTAAAACTTACTGAATTTATAAAACATAAAGTAAATGAAAAGCTCAACAAACAAATCGAATTCAATAAGGACAGCAGCCGTATTGACTTATTAATTAATCATGACGAAACAATTCTTTCCGAATTGAAAGAATTGTTCGCTAATTACAAAGATTCGTTTAACTCACTTGCTAACTATGAATCTAAAGAGAATAAAACATTGTTTGTGGAAATTCTTGGTTCTTTTGAAAAGTTTAAAGAAACATTTCTTGCACTCGAAAAATTAATTCCAGCATTACAAACCGAAATAAATAATTTAAAATCTGGCAAACAGAAGTTTAGTCTTACATATGAAGCCTTAAAAGAGGAGTTTGCTGAGATAAAAAGAACAATAAATATTCCAAACATCGATGCCGATGCTTACGTGAAACTTTCAAAAGAGTTAGAGGTTGACAAAATTAGACTTTCGGAAATTGAGAAAGTACACGAAAAACAAATTATATTTAGAAAAGAACTTGATAACGCCCTGGTCGATTTAAAAAACCTTTGGCATAAGGAATACGAACTTATAAAAGAAGAAATTGACAACATCAATAACGATCAAAAAGCTATTAAAATTGAAGTTGACTATAAAGGGAACAAAGAGAAATTTAAAGACTTTCTAAAAGAAATTGTAAAAGGTAGTAGCCTTCAAGAACGGTTAGTTATTGCAATAACTGGCGAATATAAAGATTTGATTGAGGTTTTTTACGACCTGAATAAACAAGAAAGTACATTAAAAACAATTTTATCTGGAGGCGACAACTATCTGAGGTTTAAACAAAAATTTACAGAAAACCTTGCAGATTGTCTTACTTTTAGGGTTCCTGATAAACATTCCATTTTTTATAAAGAAAGACCATTAAGCGAGCATTCTTTGGGTCAAAGAGCTTCTGCCATTATACTTTTTATCCTCTCGCTCAAAGAAAACGATTTAATAATAATTGACCAACCCGAGGACGATCTGGACAACCAGACTATTTATTCCGATGTAATTTCAGAATTAAACAAACTAAAAGACAAAACACAGTTTATATTTGCAACCCACAATCCAAACATTCCGGTATTGGGCGATTGCGAACAAGTTTTTGCTTGTGAGTTTGTAAAAACTGAATCAAATGAGATTATTGAAACTACTGTTGGTAGTATTGATAACGACAATGTTCAGAAAAAAATCGTTGAAATTATGGAAGGTGGTCAGGATGCATTTAATCATAGAAAATTAATTTACGAATTATGGAAGCATTAGAATTACTCGATATTATTAGTAGTGGCGAAACAAGCAAAGTCCAGCTCAAAGAAGATGTTACAAATGCAGTCAGCATTTCACAGGAAATGGTGGCATTTGCCAATAGCAGTGGGGGCAAAATAATTATTGGCGTAAATGATAAAACTGGCGATGTTGTTGGTTTATCATTTCAAAACATTCAACGCATTAACAATCTTCTTACTACGGCTGCTCAAGAACACGTTAAATCTCCAATAGTTATTAATACAGAAACAGTTACTGTGGACGACAAAAAAGTAATTGTTGTTTCAGTTCCAGAAGGTACTGATAAACCTCATACCGATAAAGATGGGGTTATTTTCATTAAAAACGGCTCCGATAAACGAAAAGTAACTAGCAAGGACGAATTATCGAGACTACTTCAAAGTAGTGGTAATCTTTATGCCGAAGAAAATATCATTCAACACAGTACACTGGAAGATGTAAATTGGGAGAAATTCAAAATCTTTTATGAGGCTAAATATAAAGAAACCTGCGAAAAAGAAAATTTAGAAAGATACCTTACCAATTTACGATTAGGCATTGGTGGCAAACTAAATGTTGCAGGAGCTTTATTCTTTGGTAAAAATCTTCAAAAATTGTTACCCTCATTTTATATCACAGCTATTTGGTTTTGGGGTAACGATTTGGGTGATACAAAATACCGTAGTAGCGAAAATATTATTGGTACATTGGACGAACTTTTCCATAAAGGCTACGATTTTATTCTGTCTAAACTTCAAAAACAACAGGAAGACCAGACTTTTAACAGTCTTGGTAAATCCGAAATTCCTGAAATTGTTATTACGGAGTTATTAGTTAACGCTCTAATTCATAGAGATTATTTTATTAATGATTCTATCAAAATCTTTGTGTTTGAAAACAGAATTGAAATTAAAAGCCCGGGGAAATTACCCAATAGTTTGACCGAAGCCCAAATACAAAAAGGTATTCGTCGTTCAAGAAACAATATTATATCTTCATTTGCTCCCGACCTTTTAGAGTATCGTGGTGCTGGTAGTGGTATTGTTAGGGCTTTTCAATCATATTCGGAAATAATTCTAAATAATGATATTGCTGCAGAACAATTTAATGTTACAATAAAACGTCCTGCTAAAAAATGAAACTCAAATTCGATAGTTCCCAGCAATACCAAATACAAGCCATTGCAGGTTTAGTTGATTTGTTCGATGGCCAACCATTGAATAAGGGAGACTTCACTATTACCGAAACAATGGATTTAGTTGGTAGTCAAGTTCAAACTGAGTTGGGTATTGGTAATCAACTTCTTTTAGATGAAGAAATAATACACAAAAACCTGCACAAAATACAGGATAAAAATGAACTGGATTTTACACCTTTAAAAGCTTTCCATGATAATGGTATGAACTTTACCGTGGAAATGGAAACAGGTACAGGTAAAACATACGTTTACCTTCGCACAATTTTTGAATTAAGCAGTAAATATGGTTTTAAGAAATTCATAATTGTTGTTCCCAGTGTGGCTATTCGTGAAGGTTCGCTAAAAAATATTCAGATAACGGAAGACCATTTTAAAGCCCTCTACAACAACATCGAGTTTGAATATTTTGTTTACGATTCCCGCAAAGCAAATAGGTTACGTCAATTTGCTACAAGTAATCAGATTCAGGTAATGATTATTAATATTGATGCTTTTCGTAAGGACTTTTCCGAAAGCGAGGACGATAAAAAAAGCAATGTTATTTATAAAGAAAGTGATAAGCTCTCAGGCCGCAAACCAATAGAATTTGTTCAGGCAACGCAACCTATTGTAATTATTGACGAACCTCAAAGCGTTGACAATACACCAAAAGCACAGGAGGCTATTAAAACATTGAATCCTCTTTGCATATTCAGGTTTTCTGCCACACATCGCAATCTTTATAACCAGGTATATAAACTCGACCCAGTTAAGGCTTATGAATTACGTCTTGTAAAACAAATTGTAGTTGCTTCAGTAATGGGCGCAAATTCCAATAACGATGCGTACGTGAAACTCTTAAAAGCCGACAATAAAAAAGGCATAACAGCAGAAATAAATATTCATTGCAATACCGATAATGGTATTAAAGAAAAAAAAGTTAAAGTAAAACAAGGCGCCGATTTATTTACCCTTTCTAACGAACGGGAAATATACAGGAATGGGTATGAGATAACTGATATTAGCGCAGAGCCGGGAAACGAATTCGTTGATTTCTCAAACGGAAAACGGTTAATGTTGGGTTTTGAAATGGGCGGCATTAAAGAGGATTTAATGGAAGTCCAAATCCGAAATACCATTCAGCGCCATTTAGACAAAGAACTTTTAATGAAGGACAAGGGTATTAAAGTATTATCACTTTTTTTTATTGATAAGGTTTCTAATTATCGGTCATACGATGAAGAAGGCAAACCTCAGAAAAGCAAATTTGCTACTTGGTTTGAAAAACATTATAACGAACTCATAAAACTTGATAAATACAAAGCATTAACTAAGTTCCCGGCAGAACAAGTACATGATGGTTATTTTTCACAAGATAAAAAAGGCGTACTAAAAGACACCAACGGAGTTACACAAGCCGATGACGATACATATTCACTGATAATGAGAGATAAAGAAAAATTACTTTCTCTCGATGAACCTTTGAAATTCATCTTTTCACACTCAGCACTGCGTGAAGGTTGGGACAATCCAAACGTATTTCAAATATGTACATTAAATGAAACCCGGTCTAATCTTAAAAAAAGGCAGGAAATTGGTCGTGGGCTTCGCCTTCCTGTGAATCAAAATGGCGAAAGGGTATTTGATGAAAATCTTAATAAACTTCACGTTATTGCCAATGAAAGCTACGATGATTTTGCCCGGTCGCTTCAAACTGAATACGAAGAAGAATGCGGAGTTACCTTTGGCAAAATTCCTCAAACCGGGTTTTCAAAGATTACACAACTAATTGAAGATACTGAAATTTTCTTAGGTCGTGAGAAGTCTCTCGAAATATGGCAACAACTTAAATCAAATAATCTTATAGATGAAAATGGTAAAATAAAACCAACATTTGATGTAAAAAAAGCTGGGTTCACACTTGGTCTATCCGATGAATTCAAACCTATTGAAGCAGATATAATCAGCATTATTCAATCATATCAAATCGAAAGACATATCAAAAAAGATGAAGAACCCCAAAAGCTAAAAATAAACAAACATGTATTCCTTGACAAAGAATTCGAGGAACTTTGGAATCGTATTAAATTTAAAACAACATATCAGGTAATTTACAGTACAGATGAGCTGATAACAAACTGCATGAAATCCATTAAAAATATGGAAAAAATTGAGGCAGTTGGTGTAACCTACAAAGAAGCTGAACTGGAAATTGAAAACAAAGGGGTTGGCGCTATAGAAACACGCAGCAATTATTACAAGGTTGCTCATAAAGGAGCATTACCAGATATAATTGCTTACCTGCAAAAAGAAACCGAACTCACACGGAAAACACTGGTACAAATTATCTCAGGGAGCAACAGGCTATCAGAATTCATTATAAACCCACAGAAATTTATGGATGCTGTTGCAAACATCATTAACAATGAATTGCATCGTCTTATTATAGCAGGTATTAAGTACGACAAAATTGCCTCTCAGGAATGGAGTATGAGATTGTTTGAAGATGAAGAAATAATGAGTTATCTCACAAATCGTTTAGAGGTAAGCAAATCCGTTTACGATGCAGTAGTATATGACAGCGAAATAGAACGTAAATTTGCTGAAGAGATGGATAAACGTCAGGATATTAAGCTTTTTGTAAAACTTCCAGGTTGGTTTAAAGTGGAAACTCCAATTGGAACTTACAATCCTGATTGGGCAATAGTAAAACACGATGAAAGTAAAATATACCTGGTATACAAGCTCCTCGGGGGTAAGGTCCGCGACCGCGTCCGTATCTACAATGGCGCAGTCCGGTTCCCCATGGCCGGCCATTCGCCTGAGGACTACGCAGCCAAGCGGCAAGAATGAAGGCATCAGCTGAGGGTTTCACGATCGTGAAAGAAGGTGTGGCCTTTCATAGCCGGATGCCGCTGGAGGTCCCGGGCCTCTTCTTCGGTGACGCTGTCGACGGCGGGCACGGAAGCCACTCGAGCGGCCTCCTCACCGAGCATGGGTTGAAGTACATGGTTGCCTGCGTCGAGGCGATAAAGGACGTGCTGGGCGACGAAATCGGGCTGGCCCTTGACTGCGGGCCTGGTTGGACCGTCCCAGACGCAATCCGCTTCGCAAGGGCGCTTGAGCCATTACATATAATGTGGCTCGAGGATATTACAGGCGACTACACACCGTATGTCGACCCTGACGTGTACCGCGAGGTCACCAGGGCCACCTCGACGCCCATCCACACGGGCGAGGAAATCTACCTCCGCCAGAATTTCAAGGGCTTGATCAAGGCCGCGCCGTTGACGTCATTGGTCCTGACCCCTGTGACGTCGGCGGTATCGCCG
>CAVSGB010000065.1:0-4760 GCA_963726845.1 uncultured Bacteroidota bacterium
TCAGATTTCCTGGTATCAAAACCAAATACCTGAACCGTTGTAAAGCATACAATGAAACATCCCATAAGTTTTGTCTTCGTTCAGGTTCTTGCTCCATAATTTCAATTGCAGCTAATACAGTTGCTGTACTTGCAGGTGTAATACTTGCACTGAATATAAGTGAACGCGTGTGATGCTTCAGATAATTAATAGTATGAAAATCGCTGGCTATGAAACCTCCCAAAGAAGCCAACGATTTGCTAAAGGTCCCCATAATCAAATCTACTTGCGATGTAAGATTGAAATGCGATGCCGTACCACTTCCATTCTCGCCTAAAACACCAATAGAATGGGCATCATCAACCATGACTGTTGCTTTGTATTTTTCAGATAATTTAACAATTTCAGGAAGTCGTGCAATGTCGCCATCCATGCTGAAAATACCATCCACCACAATAAGTTTGATCTGATCCGGATCGCAAAGTTTCAATTTCGATTCAAGGGATTCAATATCGTTATGCTTGAATTTCAAAACTTTAGAGAATGAGAGGCGGCTTCCCTCGATAATTGAAGCATGGTCGGTCTCGTCAAGTAATAAAAAGTCTGAACGCCCTGTTAAAGTCGAAATAACGCCTAAATTCACCTGGAACCCCGTACTGAAAACTAAAGCAGCTTCTTTCCCGACAAGACTGGCCAGCTTATCTTCCAGTTTGATATGAAGATCGATGGTGCCATTAAGAAAACGGGAACCGGCACAACCAGTACCATATTTGTCAATCGCCTTTTTAGCCGCTTCTTTGATCTTAGGATGATTGGTTAAACCCAAATAGCTGTTTGAACCAAACATAAGGACTTTTCGTCCATTCATAATAACTTCAGTATCCTGATCTGATTCTATGGCCCTGAAATAGGGATAAATTCCCATCTTTTGAACTTCCTGGGGCAATGTGTATTGCGAAGTACGTTGCTCTAAAGTTCTCATCTTGTTTCTATTATAAAGAATAAACAATCTACGTGCATCTTATTTGAAAATAAATTAACATCCTTTCAAAACATTCAATCATTAAACATACTTAAAAAAGGGCAAATTATAAAAAATTACTAATATATCAAAGTCTTAATTTAAGAAGTAATACTTTGAACGCAAGAATCAAGGGCTTTGAACTAGTGCAAAGGGTGGAAATATTATATATTTGAACGTTAAAAATTATAATGTGCAATTAATAAGTTTGCTGTATTTCTACTTTACCGTTTTGCGCTATGAGCATGTTGGCAGCTGGCAATTTTTTAATCTGTTAGTTTTGAAATTATTGTCTTAACTTGATTTTTTAATACATCATCAATCTCGCCCATAACAATCTCAACCATGTTCTTCTCTAAAGTCGCCAATTTATGTATACGAATCACAGAAGGTAGTTTCAGTCCAGCTTTATTCCAATGCTAAAATATATATCATATTTAGTTTTATAAATCTGACTGGTTATCCGAATAACGAGAATGTCTCCATCGCCAAAATCATTAATAATAAGAGCAGGTCTCTTTTTATAAGTTTTTCCGTCAGTTAATGGAAATCTTAATAGTACAATTTCTCCAAAACTAAATTTATCCATAATTAATTATTGTCATAAATTGAGTCTGAATCAGCATAACCTTTTAAAAATTGACCTTTTGTCGTTTGCTGAAAAATCAAGTCATCGTAAATTTCAGAATCATCAATTAAAACAATCACTCTAATATCCTTATCCTGATTCGTTTTTAATTCTGATTGGATTCTTGTTGGAATATGAATCTGGTTATTCTTTATTTTTGATTTAAATTCTAATGCTTTCATTGTTTTTAGTCTTTAGACAAAAATAATCATTTTAACCGAAATTTTGTAGTTTATGTTTGATTTGCTTGCTGTCAACAGAACAGAAAAATCCATGCAAATCATAATCTGTCAAAGTTGAAGAATATATAACATTCTATCCCCATTTCAATAAAAATTGAAAATAGAAAATTCTGGCTGTATTAAAATTTGATTGAATATCCGAAAATCATAGAAACGATAGGTTGTCCCCATCATGCAAAACTATTTTCTTTTTAGATAAAAGTCGGTATTTGACTAACTTTAAAACTGTGCAAATTTCACTGCACTAGTTTTATTAATGCTTTTTGAACGTTCTCGTACAAAGTAAAATCTATTTCAAAGCCTTTTCAGCTAAAGTATTTCCGCTTTCCGATGACAATATTTCTCCCCAGTTTTCTCCTCTTTTTATACGTGTGATCTGCATTTCGCTGACACAAAACATCTTTGCAATTAATTTTTGCTTTACACCACGTTCCAACATCGATTTTATTAAAGCAACTTCTTCTAATTTTAACTTAGAATATGTGACAACTTTCCCTTTTTTCTTTCGTTCTTCCTGAAGGCGCTTGTGCATACGCTTATAGCTTTCAGGTTTTGTAAGCCATTGAAGGTTTTCGTAATAGTTATTTGCTTTGTTCCAATCATGATGTATAACTACAATTTGATCTTTAGTTTCTTTAAATAAAAATGCTCCTGCAACTAATTTATGAACCAAATAGTGCTTCGATTTTCCACCTATCTTTAAACTCACTACCTTGAAACCGCCAATTTGGGAAGGATTAAGTACTTTGCCATTTTCAGCGTCCTGGCAATAACTTTTTACCCTTCCATAACTACTAATTTCATATTTAAAATCGGCAAATGAAATTTCTTTCCAAACTTCATCTTCCAGTTTTCGGAGACGACGTTGCATAATAAATTTATTAGTTATTGTTTTTTGATTATGTATTTAGGCAAATATATAAAATTTGTTTACACTTCTATTTTTTTTAACTATAAAAATATATTATTTATTATATTGATTATTAACCAATTGGTTAATTTAGTTAAAAATTTTGCAAACGTTTGCATTAAAAAATATGCCTAATAGTGGGTATTTTAATAAAGTTCATTTAAAGTTTCCCTGCAATTTTGAAAATTTAAAAATTATTTATCCGATTTTTTTTTCACCAGGAATTATAAGTTATGTGTTAAAATAGTTTATTGTTTCAGCTAAACCTTTGAGGTTTTAAAAACCTCAAAGGTTAATTAGCCGATTCGACTCCTCACCTGTGAATTTAAACTTTTCCTTTGCCCCAACCAGAACAATATATTTACAGAAGTATGATTTTCAATTTCTATCCAGGTACTGTAAGGAGGCAATACATATGATGGTGTCCATAATCATGCTTAAGCGGATGAACCCATCTGAAAAGCTTGTTTGGTGGGCTTTTCTTAAATATTCAATAGTTCATGGCAATTCTACCCATTTTTCCCGAGGTGGTGGTAACGTGTTAATTTAATGTTCAAGTTTGGCTGGTTCTGAATTTACTTTTTCGTAGCATTTTATCCAATCTATTTCCATCGAAACAGGGAAATGTTGCCCGTTTGCCTTATTGAATATCCCGCTGCTCAATAAAATATACATAGGTTCATCTGGTACTCCGTTGCGTTCTGTTTTCATAATATTACCGTTAATTTTCCAGGTAAGTTCTTCAGGCGTCCATTCCAATTCGAAAATATGGTATGATGAACTTAGTTTGAACCCGGGAAACTTACTACTGCTCTTATGAACCCCATCTTTTTCGGTAATATTGCCCCAAAAGTTGCTTATAGAAAATTGCCGCTTATAATATTTTAAAATATCGACCTGTGGCATAATATGGTTTCCTATCAGCCAGAAAGCATGTGTAACAGCGCCATTATCGTTGATTTTGATTTTAGCTTTAAAACGCCCATATTGCTGCCTGAAACTTTTGCCTGTATTAATTAAGCCAGATGTAAATTCATATTCTTTTGGAATAAACCCAAACATCGGGTTCCATGCTTTGCCTTCAGCTTTTTCGCGTTTAGTCTCGATTTTAAGGACACTGTTTTCAATTGTAAGGTTCTCTCCATCAGTAATGTAATGGTTATCGCCCGAAAGCGAATATGTGTCGTGCAGCATAGTATCGCCATAATAAAAGCGGGTAAGCCATACATCACGGTTAAGTTTTGGCTTATCGAAATCATCAGAAAAAGTTAATTTCCATGTTTTGATTTCATCGAATTTATCTGAATCAACAACTTTGAAATACCATTTTATTTTTTCAGTCTGCAACAAATGGTTGTAATCGTTCCATTTTAAATATTCATCTGTCTTAAACCATTTTTTGTCAAATGGAAGCAGCATGTATATTTTGAAATCATTAAATCCCTGGCCTTTAATATAAGCTTCAAGTTCTTCGTAATGTTTTATCTCACCAGATTTTTCAACTTCATCGAATAACTTAAATTCTTTTGATACGGTAAATTTGAGATAATCTTTTATTTTTTGATCGGCTGATTTTTTTTTGAATTCTTCTTTTAAATGATATTCATCAGTTTGTTCCCACTTTTTAAGGGGCGCTAGCAACATGTAACCTTTAACCTTTTTAAATTCTTCAGAATTTAAAAAGCCTTTTAATTCCTCAAACCTTTCAACTTTTCCGGATTTTGATGTGTCTGTAAAAAGTTTAAATTCTTTCGAGTTTGAAAACCTGAAATAATCAATGAACCGCTTGTCCTTTTTGATTTTTGCAAATTCAGCTACCTTGATAAATTCTTCTCTTTGCTGCCATCTTTTTTCCGGAGTGAGGCCGTAATAATCTTTTACTTTTTTGAATTCATCGCTTGCAGCAAATTTTTCTAATTCAGCGAGCTTTTCAACATCTCCTGATTTTTCGGTAGCTTTAAAATCTTCAAAAAGTTTAGA
>CAVSGB010000066.1:0-6006 GCA_963726845.1 uncultured Bacteroidota bacterium
ATCATGTATTGCCTAAGAACTGACAGCAATATTTTCATTGATTATCTCAGAGCCAAGGATAAGAAAAATACTGATTTATACAAAATTTCAAGCAGTAAAAGGATTTATATCTCATCGGTGACACTTTATGAGCTTTTAATGGGAGCTACAAATGAGCAAAAAAGCGAAGATGTTCATTTATTAACAGATGATACAATTATTCTGCCTTTTGATGAAGAAGTGAGTATTTGTGCTTCAGAAATCTATCATGATTTGAGAAAAATAAACAAAATGATTGAGTTTCGTGATATTTTTATTGCTGCAACTTGCTTGATTCATAATTTGTCTATAAAGACAAAAAACAAAGAACATTTTAAAAGAATTAAAGGACTTAAAATAGAATAAAAGTCGAGTAGGTAAAGGGGAGTTTCACCCCTAAACCTCTCACGGAACCGTGCTTGATAGTCTCCCATCACACGGCTCTTCGAACTCACGTCCCGCATTTTAGCGGGAACAGGCTGAAACAAACTCATCCCCCGATTAATCGAAGTTGGTAAAATTGCCTTGAGTCCGTTAACCCCTTCGCTCATCCCTGCTTTCACAGGGCTTAATCTGGCACAAATCGCTACTACGGGTTAATCCGCCCCTACTCCGCTGTATCGATACTCTTTGCCTTGCCTTACAGGTTTTCGGCATTCTCTCTTTACACCAACGGGTAGGTTCTCCTGTTCCTTAGATGAGCCTAGGTAAAGCTCCTGCCGTCTTTATGCCGGATTCCGGGACAACCAATAAACTGGTAATCTTTGTCCTTATCCCATGTGACCGTCACACACATGGTTTTCAGAATCGTAAAAGTTAGTTTCGACATGTCATCGAACGGTTTACTTTCGTTCAGCTTCTTTACCCATTCCTGACAGATTTCCCACCGAAATGGGTTTTCTGCCTTTTAACCCATGCCGTTCAGTACCTACCCCTTGAAAGGGAAGCACCGCAGGGCGGATTGGAAACACCTCCAGCAAGGCGTATCCGAGAGACCACCCATCTATAAAGGGAATGTATAGAATTTGTTTGTGAGACCTCCGGATTTCTTTTCCGGCTCGTTTCTTAATCCAAAACACTATAAATAGATGCCTCTCATCTCATCTAAAGTTAAGATGAATCAATTTCAAAGAACTTTCTTCCTGATTATCAGGAATATTTCTATATTTGAAAGTGCCCTGATTCATCGCAGGACACACAAACGAGGGCTAACACACGCTCATAAAACATTGGGGTTTCAGAGGTTTTGCATCTGCATCACTCGCATTAAAGTTTGTCACGAGTGATACAAACGCAGCACCGTTCTCCCCAACGTTTCATAGCGTAAACCGTTACCGCCAAGTGTAAAAAACAGATACACAGAGCAGTTAGTCGTGAAATTATAGAAATATATTTGATTTTTAGCTGACATTGACCGAAATTTGATAAATTTAGACAGTAAAATTTAGCCAAATGAAGTCTGACGAAATTAGAAGTTTATTTTCCCAATTTGAAGCAGCTGCTTCAGAGTTAGAAGGTGTTGAATGTTGGAGTGCAAGAGAATTACAAAATTTATTAGGATATAGCAAATGGGAGAACTTTGAGAAAGTAATCCAAAAAGCAAAAGATGCATGTAAGATTGCAGGAGAATTAATAGAAAACCATTTTCCTGACATCAGGAAAATGGTCGAGATTGGCTCAAAGACTGAAAGATCCGTAGATGACATTGCATTAACTCGTTACGCTTGTTATCTAATTGCTCAAAATGGCGATAGCAAAAAAGAAGAAATTGCGTTTGCTCAAAACTATTTTGCGGTACAAACTCGTAGAGCAGAATTAGTTGAACAACGGATTTTAGAATTTGAAAGGGTAAAAGCTCGTGAGAAATTAAGCCAAACTGAGAAACAACTTTCAGGTATTCTTTATGAACGCGGGGTTGATAACCAAGGATTTGCAATAATTAGGAGTAAAGGCGACCAAGCTTTATTCAGATTAAATACACAAATGCTTAAACGTAAAATGGGTGTGCCAGATAATCGACCAGTTGCTGATTTTCTTCCTACAATCAGTATAAAAGCTAAAGACTTGGCAGCAGAAATGACAGGATTGAATGTGCAAAGCAAAGACTTAAAAGGACAAATAAAAATTGAAAAAGAACATATTGACAACAACCTTGCTGTAAGGAATATGCTCACACAAAGAGGAATTGTACCAGAAAACCTTCCACCAGCTGAGGATGTTAAGAAACTGCAACGGAAACTTGATGGTGATGAGAAAAAACTATTGAAAGATCCTAAAAAAGAAAAAATGACGATAGATTAAAAAGTCGAGTAGGTAAAGGGGAGTTTCACCCCTAAACCTCTCACGGGACCGTGCTTGATAGTCTCCCATCACACGGCTCTTCGAACTCACGTCCCGCATTTTAGCGGGAACAGGCTGAAACAAACTCATCCCCCGATTAATCGAAGTTGGTAAAATTGCCTTGAGTCCGTTAACCCCTTCGCTCATCCCTGCTTTCACAGGGCTTAATCTGGCACAAATCGCTACTACGGGTTAATCCGCCCCTACTCCGCTGTATCGATACTCTTTGCCTTGCCTTACAGGTTTTCGGCATTCTCTCTTTACACCAACGGGTAGGTTCTCCTGTTCCTTAGATGAGCCTAGGTAAAGCTCCTGCCGTCTTTATGCCGGATTCCGGGACAACCAATAAACTGGTAATCTTTGTCCTTATCCCATGTGACCGTCACACACATGGTTTTCAGAATCGTAAAAGTTAGTTTCGACATGTCATCGAACGGTTTACTTTCGTTCAGCTTCTTTACCCATTCCTGACAGATTTCCCACCGAAATGGGTTTTCTGCCTTTTAACCCATGCCGTTCAGTACCTACCCCTTGAAAGGGAAGCACCGCAGGGCGGATTGGAAACACCTCCAGCAAGGCGTATCCGAGAGACCACCCATCTATAAAGGGAATGTATAGAATTTGTTTGTGGAGACCTCCGGATTTCTTTTCCGGCTCGTTTCTTAATCCAAAACACTATAAATAGATGCCTCTCATCTCATCTAAAGTTAAGATGAATCAATTTCAAAGAACTTTCTTCCTGATTATCAGGAAGATTTCTATATTTGAAAGTGCCCTGATTCATCGCAGGACACACAAACAGGCGGTAACAAAGGCTCAAACCCAATTGGGGGTTAAGTGGGTTGCGGATTTCAGCGTTATTAACTACATTTGTTCTCGGTTGATAAAGTTGTGGTACTAATTCCCCAACTGGGCTTAGCCTCGACCGTTACCACCAATTTTATGGAAAACTACAAGATTGACATATATGAGATTAACTGTGATAATTCAATAAGATTTGTTCTAGGAACAAAGGGATTAAAACCTCTTATTGTTTTAGGATTAAATCCTAGTACGGCAGATGATAGTAAACCAGATATGACAATCTCAAAAATTATTGGATTTGCTAGCAGAAATCATTTTGATAGTTTTATAATGCTTAACTTATATCCACAAAGGACACCAATTCCTGATAATCTAGATTTAATTATAAATGATTCAGTCCATAAAGATAATTTAAAAGCAATTCATAAAATTTTGATTGGTCTGGATGAGATTAATATTTTAGCTGCATGGGGAGAGCCGATAAAAAAGAGAGTTTATTTAAAACAATGTCTTTCGGATATTTTTGATTCAATAAATGGTTGCAATATTTATTGGTGGCAGATTGGTGATTTAACTGTAAGTGGACATCCAAGGCATCCATCAAGAGCAGCATATGATTTAGGTTTAAAACAATTGGATATAAATTACTATATTTCTTCACTATGAATAAACTGCAAACTATAAATTCTATTGATTTTAAAATAGTAGATTCCGATTATATTTATGATTTTCAAAAAAAACTGACTGAAAAGCTTGAAAATATTTCCAAAGACTTTGACCAAAATATAAGACTTTATATAGATTAATTGAATTAAGCAACGCATTTCACAGTTATTCTAAAATTATGTAAGCCACAAGCGAGTTCCATGATTAGATCATCGAATTCAAACTTGTGGCAACGTAAACGTTCTTTGATAATTCGGCAACGCTTAGCTCCGCAGATAGCGTGTTCAACAAGTACCCTAAATCTGGATATTTCCCGGTTCTCCTGTTTTTGTTCTTTTGTCAACTCTTTGCCTTTTGGCTTTTTACTTGGCATTCGGATATTAACTCCTTCAGGACAGTGACCTAAAAAGCCAGTATCTTGCCATAAGGTTATTCCTTTGGGAAAGTTTAAAGGCTGTTCGTCACAAATTTTCTTGTCATGTACACTGCCATCATAGGTTTTACTCAGGAACAAAATTCGACGATCGGGTAATGAAAGAATGTTATTCTTGACACTATGAGTTTTTTTTACCACTATAGCAGTCTTGTTGCTGCTCAGTATTTAGTGGCCGTTGAATACTTCTTTCCACTCCATCAAGCAATACGTCATGGCAATCTTTTAATAGCTGTTCCAGCTTTTGATTATTTCGTTCAGGTATTTCTTTAAGCCTTTTAAGAGTTTTGCGAAGAATTGGGCTTAAAAGATGTATCCAAAAATTGGCTTGGGGCTGGTTCATCGAAAATGTAGCAGCTTGTAATTCTTGTAAAGGGAATGTTTTTAGGTATACCAATATGAACAATAATTTGTCCTGAACACTTGGTAAAACACTTGTTGCTCGAGGTAATTCAATTCGTTGTCGAGGTTTCCCTTCTAAAGTGAAATGATTGGAATATTGTTCCCATTCATTTCGGAATTCTAAAGCCAATTCATCAAACTCATCTGGAATAAACCCTGTGAGGCTAAGGAACTAAACGGGATTCTTTCTTGCTTTGTCAACTTTTAATCCCATAGTTTTTGTATCTATGGGTTACAAATATATGTAAAAGAACTTATTAATTTTTTAATCTATATAATATCTAATCATTAATTAATTTTTCTGCAAATTAATACATTTTTTAGAAATAATCCCGTTTCGATGCGACTCATGCTGGCACCCAAACGTTTTCGGCTACTAACAATGAGGGAGTGCGGAGCGCGTCCCGGTCCACTGGTAAAACCACTGCATGCGTGCCACTACGCTTGCGAAACCTTCTAAATCCTGCATTGGGTATGATCCAATGTTGGGCTTGCTTTTTTAATTTATTTCTAAGCCTTCCTTTCTTACTACTTCTAAAATCAAAGAACTATCATCTGAATTAAATCGTTTTAATCCAATTGCAACAGGTTCTATTCTAAAATCTAATCGATATTTGGGTGACCATGGTTTTGATAATACAACGTCATCATCTGTATCAAATGCATCTGAAACTAATAAAACATCAATATCACTATTTTCATTTGCTTGATTTCTTGCATAACTTCCAAATAAATAAGCTTTAAAAATTACAACTCCACCATTGTTAAGATTATTAACATATTGACGAACAATATTTATAGCATCTTTTTGAAGCATTGTAATAAATTTTTAGTTTTATTGAGGTAATCATTATTTTTATCAGTTGATGGTGCTTTGGGATAAAATTCAGGATAACGACCTTCAAGCTGATATTTCATAAGAATCTGCATAAAATTTGACTGTTCTTCAGTAATCTCAATTTTAGCAAAATCAATCAAATAAAACAAGTCATGTGAACGAACTGGAATATTTTCTGTTTGTTTTACAACTAATGCCTTTATAATTTTTTTGATACTCAAATGACAAAAAAACATTCCTTCAATATATTTACCAGATGTTATTAGAATTATTGCCGTTTCAATGTCATTTTCAGCAGTATTACACCAGTATTCTATTTGTTTTGCAACATTTATCATGTATGAACATTAAATCTTTGCAATTTAATCAATTTTACAGAGTTTTTAAATTTAGATAATCAAATTGTTTGTTAATGTCTGCATATTAATATGTTGCTGATTTTTTAAGCTTGCGCCCAAACACTTGCGGCTATGTTTTGTAGCAATACGTAACTAGGCATATAAAA
>CAVSGB010000067.1:0-10639 GCA_963726845.1 uncultured Bacteroidota bacterium
AAATTTTCAATCAACCGATGCCAATAAATTCATGGTGAAAGGGGTAAGAAAAAATGGCAGTGTTTTCGTGGATTCATCCCATCTACATTCACTGAGCGATATCGATGGTTATAACATCACAAATGAACTGGTTTTCCGGCATAAGCTCAGCAAGCCCAGGAGAACTGTTTCGTTGGCATTAACTACAACGGCAAACAATAACAGTTCTTTGACTAACCAGGTTGGGGAATTGATGAAAACTACCTTTGATTCTGTTTCCACCAACCAGCATGTTGATTTACCTTCAACCAGTTATAAAGTTGCCTCTAATTTAATTTACATTGAACCACTTAGCACGATCAGCATGTTGCACTTCGAGCTAAATAACGCTATAACAAACAACAGGATAGATAGGGAATCTTATGGCCTTGATAATAATTTTAAAATTCTGGGACATTTAGATTCGTTGTCTAATACATTTAAAAGCAGCTATTTTAATAATCATGCAGGTTTTGATTACAGGATTAAGAATGAATATATTAAGTTCTCAGCCGGTGTAAATTTTCAACACTCGATTATGACGGCAAATGAAGTTTTCCCGCAAACTTTAAGTGTAATAAAGGTTTTTAACAATTTCCTGCCCAACATGCAATTTAATTATAAGGGTGGAACAAACCATAGTCTTAAAATTTTATACAGGACTTCTACCGATGCGCCGAATATTATGCAACTGCAAAATGCAATCGATAATTCCGATGTGACGAATTTAGAAACCGGCAACCCATACTTAATGCAGGAATATACACATACCTTTATGTGTAATTATTCATTTGCCAATCCTGAAACCTCTGTAAGTTCGACATTGGTACTTAACGGTTTATACACAAGGCATTATGTTGGAAATCAAATTATTGTAGCTTCAAAAGATACTTTTATAAATGATGCAAATGTGCTATTGTCTAAAAATATGCAATTGACGCGTCCTGAAAATTTCGATAATTTCACGAACCTTCGTGCTTATTATAATTTTTGTTTTCCTATTAAAATAATAATGTGCAAACTTAATATGACTACCGGATTAAATTTTTCACAAACACCAGGCGTTATAAACCAGGTATTGAACTGGAGCAATTTATATAGCGCAAACGAAGGCTTGATGTTAAGTAGTTATATAAGCGAAAATATCGATTTTACTGTATCATATAGTTATAGTTATAGTATAATCCGGAATTCGATAGTTACTACAAAAAGCAGTATAAATCCAAGATATATTTATCAGAATGGCGGGACAAAAATTACCTGGATTACCTGGAAAGGAATTGTATTACAGAATGAAATACAGGGGCAGTTGGACAAAGGTTTTCTCTTTTATAACCAGGATTATATTTTGTGGAATGCATACCTTGGAAAAAGGTTATTTAACGAAAATGGAGAGCTGAAAATCAGCGTTTTTGACCTGCTAAACAAGAATATCAATATTTCCCATAGTGTTACACCGCAATATATCCAGGATACAAAAACAAATGTACTTCACAGGTACTTTATGCTTACTTTTACGTATAATTTAAGAAATTTCAAGGGAACAACTGGACCAGGCACAAAAAATAAAGAAAGATAAAAAAGCTAAGAAAGAGAAAAAGGCAGATTTTTAAATTTAAAAATATATTAAAATAGAAAATATTTTTTATGAAAGTTAGAAGTTTCGTAATAATAATTTTAGGATTATTTTCTGTAATTATAAATAATAATGCTCAACCAAATTTGATCTATTACTGGCATTTTAATAATACCCTGCCTGCCGATGGAAGCGGAGGGCTTTTTTATGGCCCAATCCTTTTTATGCTGATTATGCGGCAAATACTGCTAAAGCATTTGTCGTTTACCGGTTTATAAATGCAAATTCATCAGATACAGGTTATGTCGATAATGTAACTGGAAGTACAAAAAATGTGCAGACCGGTTTTGGGGGATGTTGTGGTACAATTAATAATGGGATCAGGCTTAGAAACCCAAGCGATAACATGCAGTTTTTATGGTATGTGCCGACTGGTAATTATAAAAATATTGTTATTAAATTTGCAACCAAGTCGTCAAGCTTTAAAAGCGGTATGCACGAACAGGATTATTCATATAGCATTGATAGCGGAAAAACTTTTATAACGACTGGCATAGCTTCGGGTTTTATAATACCTGACACAGTTTGGAACGTTGCTACTATTGATTTACATTCAATTTCAACAATTAATGATAACAACAAATTTGTTTTCCGGATATTATTTTCAGGAAATAACACGGGTGCAAAAGGAAATAACAGGTTTGATAATATTACGCTGGAAGGCGATATAATAAATCCGAATTCTGTGACTTCTATTGAGAAATCAGCTGATTACAGCGTATATCCTAATCCGGCAAGTGATTTTATTAATCTGAAATCGGGCGTAGTAGGTTCAAAAACTGTTTCAATTTTTAATTCGATCGGCATTTTAGTATCTAATTTTTCAATGAATGATAAATTATTTTTGATTAATGTTGCGAAATACAATCCTGGTTTATACTTAGTGTTTATTAATGAAATAAATGGGGAAAAAAGTTATACACTGAAATTTATTAAAAATTAGGTTTCGTTTTCATTACAATTTGTGTTTTTAATATATTTTATTATAGAAGATATGAAACACATAATCTGGTTATTAATTCTTATAATTCCTTCCAATTATAATTACAGTCAGGTCGAAAATCTTTCGGTTACAGGCAATAACGAATTCGCATACGATCTATTATTGAAATTAAAGGAAAAGAAACCTGGTGATAATCTGTTCTTTTCACCTTTCAGCATTTCTTCAGCCCTTGCAATGACTTATGCAGGAGCGCGCAATGAAACCAAAATTCAAATTTGCAAAACATTTCATTTTAATTCAGACCAGGAATCACTTTGTGATGACTATCAATTATTATTAGAAAAGATTGAGAAAAACAATAATTTTATAAATTTATTGATAGCCAATTCATTGTGGGCGCAAAATGGGTATCATTTTTTAGATAATTATTTACTAATTGTTAATTCGAAATTTAACAGTTCGCTTATGTTTGTAAATTTTGAAAATTCTATTGACAGGGAAAGCGCCCGAAAGGAAATTAACAAATCGAACCGAAAGTAAAACCAACAATAAAATAAAAGAAATAATTCAGCCTGATGCTTTAGACAACCTGACAAAATTGGTTTTAGTAAATGCAATTTATTTTAAAGCTTCATGGAAATTGGAGTTTGATAAATCGAGAACAACAAAAGCTAAATTTTTCTATAATAATAATTTTGTTGAAACAGATTTTATGAAAGAAACTGCACAATTTAATTATTATGAAAACGACACTTTGCAAATACTTGAAATGCCTTATAAACAATGCCATTTTTCGATGTTAGTTTTACTTCCTCGTAAACAATATGGATTAGAAATGGTTGAAAACAACATAAATATTCATAAGTATTTTGAATATTTTAGGTTATTAAATTCTCAAAATGTTGAAGTCTATTTTCCCAAATTTAAAACGGTTCTCAGAATTTTCTTTAAAACAAATTCTTTCTGAAATGGGTATGCCTGTTCCATTTGGTAACAATGCTGATTTCTCTGGAATGACAGGGAATAAGGAATTGAAAATTAGCAATGTTATTCATAAAGCATTTATAGAAGTCACGGAAAAGGGCACAGAGGCTGCAGCATCAACCGCTGGTTATTATGTCATTAAAAAGTATGCGTATTTCAAACGATGAAAAAGTATTTAAAGCTGACCATCCCTTCATTTATTTAATATTGGATAATACTGATAAGAATATTTTGTTTATTGGAATATTTAATAACCCAAAAAATTGATGATCAATTAACCGATGAAATATAGCCTATAATGTTGTTGATTATGATATTATCCTACTTTGTGGTAAGAATAGTATTTGATCAAAACTCTATTTTGTAGCTAATGTTAGGTACTACCAGTTCATTTATATCTTTTTAATAGTATTTGTAGTTTTATCAAAATAGTATTCATTAAATTCTTCATAAAATATAGCTTTAATAAAATTCAATGCCAAATGTATACTTGCAAATGTGCTGCAAAGTGTTATAGATAGAGCGTTATACAATTATCTTTCTTCCACTTGTGAATATTTTTCGCAAAATCCTGTTATAATAATTTTTCTATTGTTTTATTTCTGATATGCCTTTCAGCGTGGTATGAAGATCTTACGAGAGGCCCGCTTTCAACATGTTGAAAACCAATTTCTAAACCTATTGACTCTAATTTTTTAAAAACTTCCGGTTTGACATATTCAATCAAAGGTGCGTGCAGTTCTGATGGAGGTAAGTATTGACCAATAGTTAAAACAGAAACGCCAACTTGATAAATATCTTTTATAGTTTGAATAATTTCAGATTCAGTTTCTCCAATGCCGAGCATAATGCCCGATTTGGTAATAGTTCCTGAACTTGCAATATATTCCAACGCTTCCAGGCTTTTTCTATAAGTAGCGATGCTCCTTATTTTTGGGCTAATACGTTCAACGGTTTCGAGATTATGCGAAATTACTTCTGGTTTTTCATCGATAACCATTTTCAAAAGTTTATGATTGTTGTTAAAATCAGGAATCAACACTTCCATGGTGGTTTTTGGGTTCACTTCCTTGATTGTCCTGATTGTTTTTGCCCAAAACGAAGCGCCTCCGTCGTCAACATCATCGCGGGCAACAGAAGTAATTACACAGTGCCTGAGTTTTAATAATTTTATCGATTCTGCCAATCGCAATGGTTCATTCCAATCGAGCGGGTCGGGTTTCAATGTTTTTACATAACAAAACCGGCAATTGCGGGTACATTTTTCGCCCATTATCATAAAAGTTGCTGTGCCGGCGCTCCAACATTCGCCTTTGTTCGGGCAGTTGCCACTGCTGCAAATAGTATGCAAATTGTTTTCTTTAATTAGGTTTTTAACCTGCGAATAATTCTCCCCATGTGCCAGTGGCACCTTCATCCAGCGCGGTAAATGACTTGTATCATTGGTCGGAACCATATTTAAAATTGCTATTAATTATTACCAGGTTAAACATACTATGATTTGTTTTGTTTACAACCAGGTTTTGCAAAGTAACACATTTATAAGATAATTTAGGATTGTATTGGTTTATGGGAATAGTAAATAAGAATTTCATTTTAAATGATAATATTACTGAAATATTGGAAATTAGGCATCTGAATTCTTCTGCATATATTTTAAAATTTAAAAGAAACGATATTCAGTTTCAGGCCGGACAATACTTTTGCCTGGGTATCGACAATTCGGTTTACCTGCGCGAATACTCTGTCTACAGTGGGGAAAACGATGATTATATTGAAGTTTTAATAAAGGAAGTTGATGAAGGTGATTTATCAAAACGGTTTAAAAAATGTAACCCGGGAGATAAATTATTTTACGATGGGCCATTTGGCTCATTTGTTTTAGAAAAAGATGATATGGCCAATAAACAATATTGTTTTATATCAACTGGAACCGGAATTTCGCCATTTCATAGTATCATAAAATCTTATCCGTATTTGAATTATAAATTAATACATGGTGTTAGCTATGCTGACGACGCATATGAAAGTGATCATTATCCTGCCGATAACTATTTTCTTTGTACATCTAAAGACAAAACTGGAAATTTTCACGGAAGGTTGACAGATTATTTAATAAACAATTTTCAGGGAAAGGATACACTGTATTATTTGTGTGGCAATGGCAATATGATTTATGATGCAAACAGTATTTTAAAAAACCAGGGAGTTCCGGAAAATAATATTTTCTTTGAGGTTTATTTTTAGATAGTGAGTTGAATTTTAATTCATATTATATAAGTTGAAATATATAGAAGTATGTTGAAATATTTATTTATTTATATGTATTTCAATATATTACATTTTATCGAAATTTATTTAGAGTAAAAGTTTACCGAACTATTAATGTATTAAACTAAATTTTATTTGAGTATTATGAGCCTTTACTTCTTTATTAAAATATTCAAAATCGTTTATAAACCCCAGCAAATAACCACCGCCACCGGAGCCGCAAAGTTTTAAGAAATATTTTTCGGATTTTAAACCACGTTCCCAGAAATTTAAAAATTCAGGTACTATTAATTGTTTAAAATTATCAAATTGAAATTCAGAAACTTTTTGAATGTACGTAAAAATTTCATGATTGTTACTTTCAAGCAATGCTTTTGTAAGCATATCACTGGCTGGCATTAGTTCCTTTTCAACAGGTTTTATTACTTTATTAGTTTCAATTTCTTTATTGAACCTGCTTATTAAATTATATGTATTTCTTTTTTGTCCTGTATCAATTAATACCATACATAATTGAGATATATTTTCGATTTTATAATTAACAACTTCTATTGAATTTTTCTGAATAAGAATGGGTTTGTTGAGAAAGCTCACCAATGTATCGATGCCGGAACTTTTACCATGAAAAAATGATTCGATATATGCCAATTCATTTTTGAGATTTAATAGAATTTCGTTTTGAAACCCACTATTAAATATAATTTCACGTTTTTCAACATAATAATTATAAATCGCAGACTGTTAATGCACCGGAGCTTCCAACACCATAACCTAATGGTATATTTGAATCAAAATATAAACCACTTTTAATATCGTTATTAAATTCTTCCAGATTGAATTTGTTGGTTAAAACTGAATTTGATAAAGTCGTGAACAGGTATTTATATAAATCGTGAATGACATTATTGGATTGGTTTTTAAGATTGGTTTGATTTGATTCATCTGATATAAAATCTAATTTCCCGGAATATTTTTTATAAGGTACAGCCAATGCTTTAGCCCCTAAGAAGACAATATATTCGCCACTTAGAAGTATTTTAGAATAGAACAATTCGTTTTCCATTTTTATAATTCTGAAATTTTATCATCTATCCAATGTCCATGTTCACAATATTGCTTTAATTCAGATTCAATAAAATCAATTATTTTTTCACGTATTTTTAAACTGTATAAGATATGTACATTCGGCCCGGCATCAAGGGTATATGTTAATTGGAGTTTGGAATTAATCCTGAATTTCTGTAGCTTTTCAATAACTATTAAAGTATTGGGCTGAAATAAAATAAAACCTGGTGAAGAAGAAAGCATCAGGCCATGCAGGGTCAAAGCTTCATTTTCGACAATTCGGGAAAATTCAGGTTCATCGCCTGTTTTCATTGCACTCAGTAAAAAATTTAAATTTTCCTTTGCCTGATTGTACCTTGCATTTGCAAATGCATGCTTATTCATTAATTTATGACCTTCCGAACTTGACAACATTTTAGGCGAAGAATCAATTACCAAGACAGCATCAAAATAAGTCGCAAAAATTTGGTGTGCAAACTTATTTATATCCAATGCAATTTCGTTTGAAGAACCCTGAATATAAGGTGTTTCGCCCCATAATACTATGCCGCTATAAACAGACCTGCATGCACTACCCGAACCTATTCTCGCCATAAATGATGCCTTCCGGAGCAAGTCGCCATAATTTTCTTCTATATCAAATAATTGTTTTTCAAGTCTGCATACACACATGGCCAATGCGCTGAATGCCGATGCAGATGATGCAATGCCTGCTGAATGTGGAAAAGTATTATGGCTGTCGATCCTAAATTGCAAACTTTTTATAAATGGGAAATACTGTTCGATGCTATCAAAATATTTTTTCAAACGCATTTCGAAGTTCTTATTGCGGACGTTATTAAAAAAATAATCTAATTCGAAATTTTTATTTAAAGATTCTTTAATTGAAAAATGGGTAGTGGTTTGCGACTTTGAAAGTGTGAAACTCACTGATGGGTTCCCGGGAAATTGATTACCAAATTTACCCCAATATTTTATCAATGCTATGTTTGAAGGACTTTTACTTTCAACTTCAATATCGGAAAAATTGGCTGTGATATTTCTTTTCCCTTCTGCCAAATATTTGTTATGAAATGGTAAATCGCTCATAACACCAATTCATTATAACGAAATACTATCGGACATGATTTTCTTTTAA
The DNA here is from genome assembly GCA_963726845.1 of uncultured Bacteroidota bacterium. GTDB lineage: Bacteria > Bacteroidota > Bacteroidia > Bacteroidales > DTGW01 > CAVSGB01. The sequence goes on from CAVSGB010000067.1 coordinate 8,056, forward strand.
AATAATCCCTGACATTATTATAATCATCTTTCGAAGTAGCCATTATGAAGTCACCACCCCATGCGCCAAGCGATTTGACCGAACCATTAAAATCTTTAAACTTTTGCGATTTAACCGTCGGTGTATTTAAAATTTCAGACATTATTTTTTCGTGCCGGTCAATATAATAATCAAATTTTTCAAGTGAATCGGAATTTATGATATTTATTGTAAGGGCTGTTATCAGGAGTGATTTGTGTTTGTTGTTTTCTATTTTTGATTTGTTCTGACGAATACTTAACGAACTGTCTTGTTTCTTTCCAAGATAAATAAAGTACAAGTATTTTAAAAAATCTGGTTTGAAGTCTATTTGATTGAAATCAGGTTTACAATCTGATAATTTATAAACTACAGGGCAATTTTCGCGTGCACAGGCTATGTCATAACCCGATCCATTCGAAGTTTCCCATAGTAATTTGTATGGATCGGTTTTAATCCAGTATGCAATATTTGAAATCAATGTCGAACTGCTTCCAAGTCCCCAATTCGGCATGAAATCCAAATCTGTCCGAATGGTAGTAGAATATTTTTGAATTAATATTTCATTATTAAATTCAGACGGCTTTTTGTAAAATTCTTTGAACGTAAATGGCCGTTTCAATGTTACTCGATTCAAGTATTGCAAGGTCTTTTTGATTATATATTCCGGAAAACCATAATTTGTTTTTTACAAATGTACTCCAGTATATTTTTCCAATACTGTTTTCTGCTTTTTTGACCCTCAAGGTTTGTCCTAATTTCAATGGGACACAAAGAGATAATGCGCCTTCCAAAACCATGTATTCCCCGGTAATCATTAATTTGCCATTTGAATAAAATTTCTGCTCAGGCATTTGTTGTTTTATTTCTTAATTCATGAATAAATATTTCCACTTCCGAAAAAGAAACAATCCTGTTAATAAAGTATTTTATAATAATTTCTTTTTCATAATCATTTGCTTGAAATGATTTTAAAATATTCGAAAGATGTAATTTCATGTGGCCTTTCTGAATTCCAATTGAAATTAACGCCCTGATAGCCGAAAAGTTGTTGGCCAAACCGACCGAAGCTGCAATTTGCATCAATTCCTTTGCAGAAGGATTCCCTAATATTTTTAATGAAATTTGAGCAAGGGGATGAACACTCGTAATTCCACCAACAGTGCCAATTGCAAGTGGAACTTTTAAAGAATATTTAAAAATACCATTATTAATTTCAATATTGCATAAGCTTTTATAATAACTGTCACGGGCTGCATAAGCATGTCCACTGGCCTCTACCGAACGAAAATCGTTGCCAGTTGCAATAACAACAGCATCGATACCATTAAAAATTCCTTTGTTGTGGGTTGTGGCCCTGTGGATATCAATGTTCGCAATCGAAACAGCAGTTTCAAATTTCCTTGCAAAATCTGCAGCGTTTAAATCGCCTGATATTTCAATTAATTTTTGAATCTGACAATGAACGGAACATTCGACCAAACAATCGGGATTATAATTCGATAATATAGCCATGATAATTTCGCAATTGCTTTCATTACCAGAAAAATTATTTTTAATAAACTGTTTCAGGGCTGCTGACATTTCTTCCAGGACTGTATTGATAAAATTTGCACCCATGGCGTCAGCAGTTTCAAATGAAACTTTTACCTGGAAATAGTTTGGTATTTTATCCGTGAAATCGAATAGTTCAATTTTTTTAATACCACCGCCTCTTTTTTCCATATTACTGATAATAGCACTAACGCTATGTCTAAGCAATATTTTCAATTCATTTATTATAAAAGTAAGATTTTCAATATTACCTGTCCACAAAAAATGAACCTGACCAGTTTTAATTGCAGAAATTACTTTCGCCTCGAAACCACCTTTATCGAACCAGAACTTTGCTGCAGATGAAGCCGCTGCAACTACAGAGCTTTCTTCAGTTACCATCGGGACATAATATATTTTCCCGTTGATATTAAAATTTGGGACTATGCTGTATGGCAAAGCAAATTGCGAAATTACATTCTCGCTGATACTATTTAAAAATGAATTTTCATTAGTATCCTGATTGATATTTCTTAATAAATCAATTCCGGTTGACTCAATACCAGATATCTGGGCTATCGCCTTAATTTTCTGATCTCTGCTTAATTTTGAAAACCCATCGATTATTGGCATTGATTTTTCTTTTATAATCCCCAAAGAACGGAACGCGGACGAAGCGGATTTAAAACGTGGAGAAAAACGGGGTTATTAATAATCTGCTAAAACCTGCGTTCCAACAACTGGCGGATCTGTGTTATCTGAGTTATTATCTTATAATTCAAGTTTCCTTGCTATAACTAATTTGAGTATTTCCGAAGTTCCTTCACCAATCTGCAGAATCCTTTTTGTCCCTGTAAAACCGCTCAATATCGTTATTTTTGAACAGGCCATACGCTCCATGTATTTGCAGCGCTTCATCGGCAACTTCTTTGGCTATTTCGGATGTATAAAGTTTGGCAATTGAAGCTTCCTTGGCAAAAGGAAGATTATTGTCTTTCAACCAGCAGCAATTATAAAGGTAATTTCTTGCGAG
>CAVSGB010000068.1:0-19312 GCA_963726845.1 uncultured Bacteroidota bacterium
GATGTATTGCTAGTTAACAACAGATAAACTTGCAGATGGTAGCTATACTTTCGGGGTTATTGCAGTTGACCCTTCAGGCAATAAATCTGGCAAAGCATCTGTTAAAGTTACCATTAGTTCAATAGATGTAAAATCTGTAAATTCCGCAACTTTGACATTCTATCCAAATCCGGCAACCAATTATATTAATCTGAAAGATATTGAATCCAGTTCAATTGTGAAATTATATAACATCACTGGTCAGAACGTTTTGACAACAACTGTTCAAAATGGGAGGATTGACATAAGCAATTTAAATAATGGCCTTTACGTCATCAAGGTTGAAAATGGAAAGAACACATTTGTTTCAAAGATGATTAAAGAATAAAAAGCATCCTGACCATTCCAAAAAAGCTGTCACACTTGTGGCAGCTTTTTTTATTTCAATCAAAACTTTATAAACTAACCAGGAGTGCAAGTCTTTTTTTAGAGTGTGCTTTTAGATTAATGAAAAGAAATAATATTCTCTCAATAAAATCTCAAAGATGATAGAATCTCAAAGATTTTGGAAATTATTTTCAAGATACAGGAAAGAGGAAGAATATAGTTTTGAGCCCATAGACTCATATTCAATTTAATTAATATTGTCTAATTTTAGGTCGGGTGAAAATTTTACATTTTACCCAGATATTTTGAAAAATTAGTAATATAATTATCTGAATTTTAATCTTAAATATATATAAAAAAAATTATAACAAAATTAAGCGCATTGAAAAGAAGGATGTATTTTTTTGTTACTTTATAGGGTTATTAATATCAATGACTTGCTTGGGGCAATTACCCAAAGCACAAGATATAGTAAGTAAAATGAGTGTCGGATGGAACATGGGAAACACCCTGGAAGCTATTTGTGGAGAAACGGCATGGGGCGGCGCTATAACCACCCAAACATTAATTGATTCTGTGAAAGCAGCCGGGTTTAACGCAGTTCGGTTGCCTTGCGCATGGTTCTGCCATTCCGATACTAACACAAATGTGATTGATGAGTCCTGGCTTTCACGTGTGAAAGAAATTGTAAACTATTGCATTAATGATAGTTTGTATGTGATTATTAACATTCACTGGGATGGTGGATGGCTTGAAAATAATGTTACCAAAGCTGCACAGGTGAGGGTAAATGCAAGACAGAATGCTTATTGGACGCAAATAGCAAATTATTTCAATGATTGTGATGAACATTTACTTTTTGCAAGCGCCAATGAGCCTAATGTATCTGATACTACAGGTATGTCTGTTCTGTTATCCTACCACCAGACATTTATTGATGCTGTTCGTGCAACAGGAGGAAATAACAGCTCCCGTCCTTGTTATTCAGGGGCCATCAACGGATATTGATAAAACAAATACTTTAATGAACAAAATGCCTGTGGATCAGATTGCGGACCGTTTGATAGTTGAGGTTCATTATTATACACCTTATCAATTTTGTCTTATGACAGCGGATGCCTCCTGGGGAAAAATGTTTTACTATTGGGGAAAAGGCAATCATTCTACAACCGATGTTACCCGTAATGCAACCTGGGGCGAAGAAAGCGATGTGGAAAAATATTTTGGGGAGATGAAAACCAAGTTTGTTGATAAAGGTATTCCTGTTATAATTGGTGAATTTTCAGCGATGAAACGAAATCTTAGTCCACCATCAGATCAGGCACTCAATATTGCTTCAGTGAATTATTATTATAAGTATATAGAACATTCGGCAATTAGCAAAAAAATAGTGCCTTTTTGCTGGGACACCAATATGGGCTTATTTAATCGAAGCACTGGGGCTATTTTGGATCATGAAATTATTGATGCCATGATGCAGGGCGCCAGGGATACAAGCACTACCAGCATTACATCGATAAACAGTAATATAGAATTATATCCTAATCCATTCTCATCGAGTTTCAACCTGAAAGTTGGAAACTATAGCAATATAGTGCGTATTTCTATTTTCGATATGTTGGGGCACCAAGTTGAAACTATTGAACATTCGGCAGTTAATAGTTCGCTGACGATCGGCTTTTCTTTGAAACCTAATATTTATATTGTACACATTTACGGAGCATCCTGGACAAAGTCTTTTGAAGTTGTTAAGATATAAATTTCTAAAATGAAAATAAACTGGATAACTACTTTAGGTTTATTGCTGCCTTTAACTGTTAATTCTCAAACATGGAAAGTATTTGGGTTAGATACAATTTCAAATGAATGTATAACCTATTCTAATATCACGATCTTTAATGATGTCGCCTGGTACGGTTTGTCAAAACTTGATAATACAACGTTCTCTGCAGTGGAAGCTCCATCAATGCTATATGCTTGCGACCTTTCTAAATCAGACTATAATGGCAATTTATGGTTTGTCGGTTCGATACAGCCAGATATTTGGACGACTCATGGAAATGCCTATACAGTATATAAATATGATGGTTCAAACTGGTTTGATTACAGTCCGCCAAAATCATTTGGCTATAATGGCTGCAATTCAATAGCTTTTCAAAATGATGGTAAAATATGGTTTTCAACAAGTGATAGTGGGGCCTATATGTACAACGGAACAACCTGGCACCATTATATAAAACAATCTGTTTTTGATGGGGCTAATTCAATGGCAATTGACAATGACGGAAATGAATGGTTTGCATCTAATAATGGTTTAATAAAATTTGATGGAAGCAATTGGACAGTTTTCAATTCTGCTAATAGTGGTTTAAAATTTAATATAATAAATGATTTAACTGTTGATAAAAGTGGAAATATATGGCTGGCAACAGGTTCTTCAAATGAATTAGGGGATACTTTAACTGGAAGAATTGCCAAATTCGATGGTATTAATAATTGGGTTTATTATAAAACATTTAATGACGGGCAGGGCTTAAATTATGTTTATACTATTTCAATTGATCCAAATGGAAAGATTTGGGCTGGTACTTTTTTAGGCCTTACTGTTTTTGACGGTTCTAAATGGACAAATTATACTGACTCACATACTTCTTCAGGCAATTTACAAGTACTTTCGATAGATTTTGATTCTCATGGGAATAAATGGTTTGGAACTACGTGTGGCATTTTAGAATTTCAAGACAATGTGGAATCCATAGACTATTCATATACACTTAATAAAATAACCATATCACCTAATCCAACTATTGGTCACATCGATATTAATTTGAATAGTCAAATTCGAAATGCCGAAATTTCAATCGTTGATATTAATGGTTCATTAGTTTTAAAAAAGAATATTTCATCAAATAATGTACAATTGGATATCTCCTGTTTTAAGCATGGGACTTATTTTATTTGTGTTAATACAGGGTCATCCAGAACAATTAAACAAATCATTAAAGAGTAATCAAATCGTTTGTTAACATTGGCTCACACATAGTGCAGGCTTAAATTGGGTATTCGAATGTACCCTAAATTAATATATATAAATTTCTAAACTCAGTGTTTATCTATAGAATAGTTATTTTTAATTATTATGAGAGGATACTAAAAATTTAAGAGATTATTTTAAAGATATTAGGAAAGCTAATGGATATATATTATGTCGTTTTAGAATTGCAATTAACTACTAAAAATATTAAAAATGAATCGTGTTTTTTTATTCGCTTTTGCATGTTTGGTAACAGGTTCACTTTTTGCACAAAAAGCAAAACCAAAATCCCCTATTATGGGTTGGGCTAGTTGGAATAATTTTTTTGTAAATATTAGTGATTCCATAATTAAAGGTCAGGCTGATGCGATGGTTTCTTCCGGATTAGCAAAGGCAGGCTACAAATACATCAACATTGATGATGGCTTTTTCAATGGTCGTTATGCTAATGGCTCTTTACGAATTGACTCTGTCAAATTTCCTCATGGGATGAAATCATTAGTTGATTATATTCATTCAAAAGGATTAAAAGCCGGATTCTATTCCGATGCAGGTGCAAATACTTGCGGATCGCAATGGAATAAACAAACCGGAGGTGTCGGTGGTGGTATGTACAATCACGACCAACAGGATGCCAATCTGTTTTTTAAAATCTGGGGGTTTGACTTTTTGAAAGTTGATTATTGCGGTGGATTAGTTCAAAAACTAGATGAGAAAATGCGTTATACAGCAATAAAAGCAGCTATTGACAATACTGGCAGGACGGATGTGAATTTTAATGTTTGTCGTTGGCAGTTTCCCGGTTCATGGGTAACAAAAGTGGCCGATTCGTGGAGGATATCCCAGGATATTTCTTTCGATAAATCAGCTCATTGGGACAGGATACTTTATGTGATTGATTGTAATGCTTTTTTAGCTGCCTATTCAAGCCAGGGCCATTACAACGATATGGATATGATGCAGGTTGGCCGGGGATTGACTGCCGAAGAAGATAAAAGTCATTTCAGTATGTGGTGTATATTGTCGGCACCGTTGGTTTTGGGTAATGACCTTACAACCATCACTCAGCAAACTAAGGATATTATAACAAACAGCGAAGTTATTGCCGTTGATCAAGATACAACTGGAGTACAAGGACATTTGGTTTCTGATAATGGTGCCGGTTTGCAAGTGTGGGCTAAAAACCTTAATGGCAAACAAAGCAATGAAAGGGCGGTCGTTCTTTTTAACCGAAGTGAAGTGTCTGCTTCCATTTCGGTGAAATGGAGCGATCTTAATTTGTTTGGCCCAGCTGCTGTTCGCGATATTTGGTCTCACACCAATGTAGGAAGTATGGATTCTATTTATACAGTAACTGTGCCTTCGCATGGAGTGATTATGCTAAAAGTAATAGGGAAACATTCTAAATTGCAAGAAGTATTTGAAGCGGAATATGCATGGATTAACAATTTTAATATAGCCCAAAACTCTGTGGCAATAGCAGAACAAGGGAAGACAGTTACTGATGCTATTTGTTCCGGCCGTGCAAAAGCAAGTTGGTTAGGTAATCGGTCAGATAATTATATTGAATTTCGTGATATTTATGCAAACGTATCCGGGAGCTACAATTTTACTATTACATTTCTTTGTGGAGAGAATAGAAACGCAGTATTGAGTGTAAATGGAAAAGATACTCTTTTAAAAGATATGAATTCCGGGAGTATGTCAAAGCTTAGCAGCAGGAAAATAACTTTAGAACTAATAAAAGGTTACAATACTATTCGAATTTCCAATGCTGCGGGATGGTTACCCGATATTGACAAGATTCAACTTGATTTGAACAAATATGAAACATCTATAAATGAGATCAACCATAATCCTTCTAAACAAAATTAAAAGAATTAATACCTGTTGCCAAAACATTGTATCACACATAGTTAGTGGTTTATACAGGTAATTAAGCGTACGCTAACATAATGTAAATCAAATAATTTAATCAATGCTATACATTGGAACCGTTAAATATTTAAGTATCTCATTATAATTATTATTTCAAAAGAAGAATTCATTTCATAATTGATTTGATAGAATCTCAAAGATTTTAGAGATTTTTTTCAAGATGCAGGAATGTTGATAGATATAGTTTTGACTTGGTTTTCTACTAATACTAACTAATATTAAATTATATGAATCGTGTTTTTTTATTCACTCTTACATGTTTAGTAACATGCTCACTTTTTTCGCAAAAAACAAAAACCAAATTTCCGGAAAGGGTAATTAGCATTGATTTTATTAAGGAAAAAGGTGCGTTAAACGTTATGTTTAAGGAATGTGTCGGTGCAGGTCGTGCCAATGAAGGTTTGCGTGCCGATTGGCAGCAACAACTTGCTTATGTGAAAAAGGAATGTGGATTCAAATATATCCGTATGCACGGTCTTTTAACCGATGACATGGGTGTTTATAAAGAAGACAGAAACGGAAAACCTGAGTACAATTACATGTATGTTGATGTTTTATTCGACTACTTGCAGAGTATAGGTATGAAACCTTTTGTTGAATTAGGATTTATGCCATCAGCATTAGCAAGTGGGGACAAAACAATATTCTGGTGGCGGGGCAATGTAACCCCTCCTAAAGATTACGACAAGTGGGCTGCATTAATTCGCAATCTTACAGAGCATTTCACTGAACGTTATGGTGCCGATGAAGTAAAAACCTGGTACTTTGAAGTGTGGAACGAACCCAACCTTTCACCCGGTTTCTGGTCCAGTACCCAGGATGAATATTTTAAATTGTTTAAGTATACAGTAAATGCAATAAAAAGTGTCAATTTGGCCTATCGTGTTGGCGGGCCTGCTACTGCCGGGGCTGCATGGGAGCCTGAAATGATTGAATTCTGCACTAAAAATAATTTGCCCCTCGATTTTATAAGCACTCATTCATACGGAGTAAAACAAGGTTATCTCGACGAATTTGGCAATTCGGGCACCATACTTGATAAAAATCCCTTGAGTGTTAGTGGAGATGTTTTGCAAACCCGTAAAGAAATATCGCAATCGAGTAAACCAAAATTGGAGCTGCACTATACCGAATGGAGTGCATCCTATACTCCGGCCGACCCAATTCATGACAGCTATCATGAGGCTGCTTATATATTGTATAAACTCAAACAAGTGGGCGATGCAGCTCAATCTATGTCCTATTGGGTATTTACTGATATTTTTGAAGAATCGGCCCCACGTTTTGAGCCTTTTCACGGTGGATTTGGTTTGTTAACAATTCAGGGAATTAATAAGCCTGCATTTTATGCATACCAATTTTTGAACCACTTAGGAAATATTGAATTAGTTAATTCAGATTCCACTTCATGGGTTTGCAAGGACACTAAAGGGAATATCCAGATACTGGCATTTGATTTTACCAATACACATCCGGGCGACTCGGTTAATAACCAGGTTTATTATATCCGCGACTTACCTTCAAAATCTAAAGGAAAGCTAAAAGTTAATATTTCTAATGTCCCCGATGGCAAATATTCTCTTGAAATTTATAAAGTTGGATACCGGTGCAACGATGCTTACACAAGCTATTACGATTTGGGGAGGCCTGCACAACTAACGAAAATACAGGTAGGACAAATTAAAAAACAAAATGACGGATCGCCCATTTCAAAAGAAATTATAACTGTTAAAACAGGGATATCATTTTCAAAAGAAATGGACATCCGGGAAAATGATGTCTACTTTTTAAATCTGATCAAGCTTTAAGGAAAATTTTAGGACCATAATATCTAAAATTAATTATATGCAAACAAGAATAAAGTTAAGTTTAATTAGATAGTAGTTATGTTTTGGAAAGGCTGTCAAAATTTTTGAAGATAGCCTTTCTTTTCTTATTCACAATTAATTAATTATTATGAAGAAATTATTTAACAGCTTTATATTTTTCGTAGGATTTTTCCTCCTTTCAAATTTATGTGTAAAATCCCAACAGTTATACATTGGTGCCAACTATCACCCGCACGATGACAAAAACCCTGAAAAAATTAAAAAAGACATTCAGTTGATGAAGGCCGCCGGGTTCAATGTTGTCCGGATGGGCCATTTGGCATGGGATAGCTATGAGCCTTCGGAAGGCAAATTTGATTTTGTCTGGTTCGATAAAGTGATGGACATGATGAACGAAGCTGGGATTAAAGTAATTCTTGATATTGCAATACATCCAGCCCCAATTTGGCTTCACAAAAAATTCCCTTCAATTGATGTTGTAGATGCAAATGGTGATGTTCAATACCCAAACCATCGATACATGGATGATGTTGGTGACCCGAATTACCAGATATATGCAGTTCGGTATGCCGACTCTCTTTCGAAACATTATGGAAAAAACCCTGCTTTAATAGCTTTTGGAATTGACAACGAATCGGGCGATGGCCCTATTTCTTATTCAGAAACAGTGAAACAAAGATTTATTTCATGGTTAAAGAATAAGTATAAAACCATAGATAATCTAAACAAAGCCTGGGCTACACAGCGCTGGTCAAGAAGGATTGACCAATTTGATGAAATTGGCCTTCCCGTCTCTGGCAACGTAAACGGAGCACCTGAAAGAATGCTTGATTTCAGGCGTTTTGTTTCAGATGAAGTCAATCAGGTCCTTTTTAAAGTCCTTGATAAGGTTAATGCCAATGCTCCCAATGCTTTAACAAATACCAATGCATGGTATTTCAGTTGGATGAAATATTTTGATTATTCGCAAATTGCATATTCTGGCAAAATGACCCGTCATGGAGAAGGTTTTTATGCAGGAAATTCTTTAACAACCAACTGGGGAGTAATGAATGCAGCATTTGGTATCTCCCGTATCCAGTTCGAAAGCACAAACCCATTCTGGTGCACTGAATTTACAACCATGACAGCTGTTCCAAATTCTATTCGAAAATCTGCGTATGCATCATTAATGTATGGCAACCAAATGGTTTGCGGATGGCACCTGGCAGAGTATGTGGGCAGGAGAAGAACAGTATTTGGAAGGCTTGTTAGATTGGGACGGCGTTCCAAACCGTAAATACGATGAATATAAGAAAATTGCTTCAGAATTTAAAAAGATTGAAAAATTCTTCCCGTATAAACTTCAGGCAGAAGTTGGTTTGGCTTTTTCATTTCCCAGCCAAATTGCCAGCGCTGGTTTTCCTGAGCAACATGATAGCCAGGTACAAGCCTGCTGGGATATGTTTTACTGGCGCAACATGGATGCCCGGGTTATTGAAATTAGCAGAAGTTCATTGAATTATAAATTATTATTTATTCCAGGTGTTGCAGTAATGGACGAAACAACAGCTAACAAAATCCGCGACTTCGTAAAAAACGGCGGAACAGTTGTTATGACAAGTAACTCGGCTCTTGTTGACGAAACCGGACAGGTTTTTGCTTCTACCCACCCCGGCCTTTTAAGTGATGTCTTTGGCATACGTGTAGCAGGTTATGAAGAAACAGAAGCTCTTAACGAAATATCCCGTAAATTATACAAAGGCAAAAAACTGGAGTTGAATTATAAAGGGAAGTCAATTGATACAGAATCGTCGAGGTTTGATATTGTCGAGTCCAAAGGAGCTGAAATTCTTGGGAACATTACCAGCTTAGATAAGGATTATCCGGTTATAACTTCAAACAAATATGGAAAAGGAAGGGCAATTTATGCAGGCCTTCCTGCAAAAGGTGAAACACTTGGTCCATTGCTTGATGAATTGATTGTGGAACTTGGCATTAAGAAGGTGCTGATGTACCTTCCGGCGTAATGGCAAGACAAATAGATAAAAACCATTTCTTGTATCTGAATGTAAGTGGCGAACCCAAAGAAATTCAAATGAAAGGGAAATCGCAAAGTATACTTTTTGATAAAGATTACTCCGGTAACTTTACAATTGCTCCTTACGAACCGGAATTTATTGAGCAGAAATAAGTAGATTCAATATATAATAACTAAAATACAGACTTAAAATAATGAAAGGGGAAATTTATGAAAACAAAAATTAATATAATTTTTTTAGTGGCTATTCTTCTAATTAGTTTTAATATTTGTGGGCAGAATAGTGCGAATTGTTTCCTTAATGATTTTGAACCAAAGACAGCTGTAATTCCTCAGGCTATGGATACAGTAATGCCAACTAAAAAAGTTTCAGTTATACTTAGGCTAAAAGCTGATACAATAGGAAAGGTTTCTAAATATGTTTTTGGTAATGCACTTGCAGCCTGGTGTGGCGCATATAATGATCCTACATTGGTAAAAAACACTAAACTTCTTGCGCCGACCCTTCTTCGATTTCCCGGAGGCAGCTGGGCTGACGGGTATTTTTGGAATGGAGTACCGACCGATGTTCCGGATTCAGTGTATGATGGAACAACATATAACGGTAATGTTAAAACCACAAAAAAAGACCAATTTTCGGGGCAAACGGGAAAAGGGGGCTGGCAAACCACACCCGGACAATTTTACACACTTATGAAGAGCGCTAATGTTGCTTCGGGATTAATAACAATTAATTATGCCTATGCGCGTTATGGGACTAGCAAAAACCCGGTAGCCCAGGCTGCACATCTTGCTGCTAACTGGGTACGCCTTGATAATGGAAGGACAAAGTTTTGGGAAATTGGAAATGAAAATGGCGGCCCATGGGAATATGGTTGGATGATTGATACAAGTAAAAACAAAGACGGACAACCTATATTTATTTCAGGTGATTTATATGGAAAGCATTTTAGGGTTTTTGCAGATTCAATGAAAAAAGCCGCCAAACAAATTGGAGATACCATTTACATCGGTGGCCAGGTCATTGCAAGCTCCGGTGGTACCGGGGAGTGGGGTATTATTAATTCAAACTGGAACCAGGGATTTTTTACTGAAGTGGGTGATTCTGCCGACTTTTATGTTGTACACAACTATTTCGATAATTCAACGAATATAAAGTCAGTACTTAATAGTCCAATTACAAGCCTGAAAGCAAATGTAGCTTACGTAACCAATGACATTAAAAAATATAAAGGATATTCCAAACCCATTGCTTTAACAGAATACAATATGAGCGGCGGCACTTCGGCCAATGAAGCGGTATCTTATGTCAATGGAATGCAGGCTGTTGTCAGTATATGTGAATTGATAAAAAATAATATCGGGTTAGGTGCAAGGTGGTATCTAAATACAATGCTTTATGGAGGTTCTAATTCCAATTATTCAAATCATCCCTACGCTGAATTTTATTATTTAATTTACCTGCAAAAATATTTTGGAGATGTTGCAATTAATTCAACTTCAACAAACGCTAATGTATTCTGTTATGCTTCCAAATATTCATCAGGTGAAACCGGGTTAGTTGTTGTGAACAGCGATACCACAACACAAACAATCAGCGTAAGTTCTGACTCTGTTGGCGTTGGAAGTAAATATTATATTTACACCTTCACAAGTGATAAAGATAGCGGAAATTTTTCTCCGGATGTTTATATTAATGGAAATGGCCCAGGCAATTACCAATATGGCCCATACGATTCATTATTTAGTTTAAAAGCAAATGCATACACAATTGATAATGAAATAAAATTTACTTTACCTGGCAGGTCTGTCCAAATGATCACGATTGAAGGTGGAACAAATCATACCTATGTCAGCGATTCAATTGTACAAGGAGTAAAATCAATAAATTCAAACAATTTCAGATTAAATCAAAATTATCCTAACCCTGTTAATTCGACTACTATTATAAGTTATGAACTACCTGAAAGAGTTTTTGTAACTTTAAAGGTATTTGATTTTCAGGGAAGAGAACTTAAAACACTTGTAAACGGGAACCAAAATGCGGGAAATCATTCAGTACAATTCAATGTATCCAATCTGCAAAATGGAGTTTGCTTTTACAGCATTGAGGCTGGTCAATACCATGATGTTAAGAAACTTATAGTACTTAAATGATGGTGCAGGACTAATATGTATCTGAAAATATAAATGAAACATCATAAGTTTCGTATTTTGAAAACAGATATGAGTGTTCCATACGGTTATTAATAACAATTTATTTACTGATGAAAAAAATTATAATAACTATTTTGCTAATTCAATTGACCTATTTTGCAAAAGCCCAATATCAAATTCAAGCCAGTGAAAAAGGCACTGGTTTTTTTATGAATCCCATTTTTGCAGGAGATTACCCTGACCCAAGTATTTTGCGTGATGGCGGTAATTATTATATTGTTCATTCATCTTTCGAATATTATCCGGGTTTGCTTATTTGGCAGTCGAAAGATTTAATTAATTGGGCTCCGGTAACTAATGCATTGCATAAGTATATTGGCTCTGTATGGGCACCGGATTTAGTAAAGTATAAAAATAAATTTTACATCTATTTCCCGGCCAATAATAAAATATATGTTGTAACTGCCGACTCAATCAATGGAACATGGAGTGATCCAATCGATTTGAAAATTAACAATATCGACCCTGGGCATGTGGTCGATGAAAACGGAAAGCGTTATTTATATTCGGCTAATGGCGGATATGTCCCCTTATCTGATGATGGTCTTTCAGTTATTGGCGAAACGAAACATGTTTATGATGGCTGGCCAATCCCCCGTGAATGGACGATTGAATGTTTTTGCATGGAAGGGCCTAAGATTGCAAAACGCGGTGATTATTATTATCTCACAGTTGCAGAAGGTGGGACAGCAGGTCCGGCAACAAGTCACATGATAATTTCTGCCAGGTTTAACACCCCTTTTGGCCCTTGGGAAAATTCTCCTTATAATCCTATCTTAAGAACCAACAATAATATTGAAAGATGGTGGTCAAAAGGACATGGAACTTTATTCGAAGATGTAAAAGGTGATTGGTGGATTGTTTTTCATAGTTATGAAAAGGGATTTTATAATATGGGCCGACAGACTCTGCTGGAACCTATTGAATGGACAAAAGATGGATGGTACAAAATACCTGAAAATATAAGTGATAGTCAACCCATTAAAATACCAAATTTAGCAGCTTCAAAATTGAATTTTACCCTGAACGATAATTTCGAAGGCAAAAATTTAAAACCACTATGGCGATTCTTTGGGGAATACGACACAAGCAGGTTTCATTTAGTTGATAACAATCTGGTTATTAAAGCAGAAGGGAATTTTGTTGGTAATAGTTCACCTTTACTTTGTACCCCATCAGACCATTCCTATACTGCTGAAGTGGAACTGTTTATTGAAGGGAATGCTACCGGAGGTTTAATCCTTTTTTATAACAACAGCGCTTATTCGGGTATTCTTGCCGATAATGCGAATATATTGGCAAATATTCATGGCTGGCAGTTCCCAACTGAAAAAAATGTTATAAAAAATCATGTATTCCTTCGTATGAAAAATAATAATAGCACAGTGGACATGTATTATAGCTTGGACGGAATTAAGTGGAATAAAATTGAAAATTCACTCGAAACATCAGGCTTTCACCACAACGCTTTTGGAGGATTTTTAGGTATACGTATTGGTCTTTGCTCGGTGGGTGAAGGGACTGTGAAGTTTAAAAATTTTATATATAAACCAATAAAATAATATACGTCAATAGGTTTTAAAAAAATGACAGAACACACTCATATAATATAATCTGTGTATTATGGAACACCAATGTTTTGCAAACGTACACATGACAGTAATTAATTCAACAACAAGGGTGTTCTCCCGATTAATCGGGACAAGCTATTATACCTTTAAAAATTAATTTTATTATAATGAAACCTTCATGGTTGTTCAAACTAAATTCAAAGGAGCAACCACAAAAGGACATGAATATTAATAGTAAGATACAACGGCAACACCATGAAGGTTCGCGACCGGCAAGTGTTCCGGCCTTGTGGGAGTGGAGCAACTAAAAATGTTTGCCTACCTATGCTGTTGCAAATAGTAGAAATTTAACATGTTAACTTAAATATATTCTCATGAAACACCCATGATACTGCAAATCGCAAACACTAATGAAAATATTATGGGTGTTCCATTCGACCTTTAAAATTTAAAATATCTACGAATGAAAAGACTGATTATTTTTTTCATTATGGCCAGTTGCATTGTTGTAAAAGGCGTTTATTTATTTGCACAAGATAAATTGTATCCAAACGAATTTCCATTGGGAGATGTTACCCTGCTCGATGGCCCATTCAAACATGCCCGTGATTTGAATATAGAGGTTCTCCTGAAATACGATGTCGATCGTTTGCTGGCGCCTTACCGCAAAGAAGCCGGACTGCCTGAAAAAGCAAAGTGTTATCCTAACTGGGATGGCCTTGATGGTCATATTGCTGGTCATTATCTGTCGGCAATGGCTATGAATTATGCCGCAACCGGTAATGCCGAATGTAAAAAGCGCATGGAATATATGATTTTGGAGCTAAAAGTTTGTCAGGATGCCAATGCCGTGAAGTATCCCGATTGGGGTAATGGATATGTCGGAGGAATTCCGAATAGTGCAGAATTGTGGCCAAAGATTAAAGCCGGAGAGGTTGAAACAATTTGGAAATATTGGGCACCCTATTATAACATACATAAGATGTATGCAGGCCTTAGAGATGTTTGGTTATATGCAGGTAATACCGATGCAAAAGGCATTTTTCTTAAATTTTGCGACTGGGCAATAAATATAACCCAGGGCTTATCGGATAAGCAAATGGAAGATATGCTCGGAAACGAACATGGCGGTATGGACGAAATACTTGCCGATGCGTATCAGATTTCGGGAAATGAAAAATACCTGATTGCGGCAAAACGCTATTCACACAAGATGTTTCTCGAACCATTGTCGCAGGGGATTGATAACCTCGACAACAAACATGCCAATACCCAAATACCAAAGTTTACAGGTTTCGAAAGAATTGCCGAACTCAGTGGTGATGCAAAATACGATAAAGCCGCCAGCTTTTTCTGGGAAACAGTTACGACCAATCGTTCGCTGGCTTTTGGCGGAAACAGCAGACGGGAACATTTCCCTGCCAAAGAATCATGTATCGATTTTGTAAATGTTAACGATGGGCCTGAATCGTGCAATTCATACAACATGCTCAAATTGACAGAAGATTTGTTCAGGGTTCACCCATCTGCCAAATATTCCGATTATTACGAACGTACTATATTAAATCACATCCTTTCCACACAGCATCCCGAACATGGTGGATATGTATATTTTACACCGGTGCGTCCGCGCCATTACAGGGTTTATTCAGCGCCCGACGAAGCTATGTGGTGCTGTGTTGGTACAGGCATGGAAAACCACAGCAAATACAACCAGTTTATATATACACATTCAAAAGATTCTTTGTTTCTGAACCTTTTTATTGCTTCCGAACTCAATTGGAAGGAAAAGGGCGTGAAAATTAAACAGGAAACAAAATTTCCTTATGAAGAACAAACTAAATTGGCTGTAACAGAAGGAGCTTCGATTTTCAAATTGCTGGTTCGCTATCCGGCATGGGTAAGCAAAGGCGCATTAAAAATTACGGTGAATGACAAAGAGCTTAATTACTCCGAACTTCCCTCATCTTATGTAACTATTGACAGGAAATGGAAAAAAGGCGATGTGGTTCAAATTATACTACCTATGCATAATACTATTGAGCATTTGCCTAATGTTCCTGAGTATATTGCTTTTATGCATGGTCCCGTGTTGCTAGGTGCCAAAACCGGAACAGAAGATTTAAAAGGCCTGATTGCAAATGATAGCCGCTGGGGACAGTATGCAAGCGGAGAATATTTACCGGTTGATAAAGCTCCAATTTTAATTGAGGATGAAATTCAAAATATCGGAGACAGGTTAGTGCCTGTGAAGGACAAGCCATTAAACTTCAAGCTCAATGTTAAAAAGATCAATCCTGAGGAACTTACCTTGGAACCATTTTATAAAATACATGATGCCCGATATATGATCTACTGGTTGGCACTGACAAATTCAGGCTACAAAGCTTATCTGGATTCATTGGCAAATATTGAAAAAGAAAAACTCGCCCTTGAAAAACACACCATTGATTATGTAGCCACCGGCGAACAACAACCCGAAACCGACCATGCCATGCAAATGGAAAACTCTAACAAAGGCAATAATTTGAATGAATTTTATCGTGAGGCGCGAGATGGAGGCTATTTCAGTTACGATTTGGCTTCAAAATCCGAAACCAGTTTAAGCCTGTTCTTGCGTTATTGGGGCGCTGAATGGGGAAACCGTAAGTTCGAAATTTACATCGACAATGAAAAATTGGCAACTGAAGACAATACAAACAGGTGGAACCAGTCGATATTTAAAAACGTGGTTTATCCTATTCCCGATTCTTTGGTTCAGGGGAAAACCCATATCAGGGTGAAATTTCAGTCGCTTTCGGGAACTACTGCAGGCGCTATTTATATAGTAAGGTTGTTAAGGGCTGAGGGAAAGAGGTAAACTTCCAATTACACCTAAGTCCCCTTTAGGGGATTTAGGTGTTTTGAATAGACAAAATAATGTCAATCATAGAAATTTCAAAAAACATTTTATGAGACTCAAAAATATTTTATTCATTTTACTTTTTTTCAGTCATTCTGTCTTTGGCCAGGCGACTATTGAAAAATGGAAGGTTTTCGAAATATCACTTAACGGTGACTCTACCGGAAACCCATTTAAAGAGGTTAAGTTATCGGGACAGTTCATAAAAGACAACGATACAGTTATTGTACCCGGCTTTTATGATGGCGGTGGCGTTTACAAAATAAGGTTTATGCCTCAAAAAGAAGGGGAATGGGTATACAGTACAGCAAGCAATGTAAAAAAACTGGATAATAAAAAAGGAAGTTTCGTTTGTACACCTGCCCTGAAAGGCAATCATGGGCCAGTTGCCGTAAAGGAAAATTTTTACTTTGCTTATGCCGACGGTACACCACACCATTCGTTTGGCACAACCTGCTATGGCTGGGTGCATCAGGGCGACAGTTTAGCCGAAATAACGTTAAAAACCTTATCACAAGGTTATTTTAATAAAATTCGAATGTTTATTTTCCCTAAAAGCTACGATTGGAATAATAACGAACCTAAATATTATCCTTTCGAAGGCAGACCTTTAAAAAGTTGGGATTATAGCAGGTTAAACCCGGCTTTTTTCAGGAACATTGAAAAACGGATTCAACAGCTTGACTCGTTAGGCATACAGGCCGATTTAATTGTCTTTCACCCATACGATCGTTGGGGCTTTAGTTCATTAAACAGGGAAACCGAGGACATGTACATTCAATACATTATTGCCAGGTTTGCCGCATACAAAAACGTGTGGTGGAGCATGGCCAACGAGTGGGATTTTATGGATGCCAAAAAACTTAGCGATTGGGATTATTATATTGAGCAGTTTGGTAAAAGAGATCAATTTCATCATCTTATTAGCATTCACAATGGCATAAAATTTTACGACCATGCCAATCCGTACATTACCCATGTGAGCATTCAAAGTGAAGATACCTACAAGGCAAAAGAATACAGAATAAAATACAAGAAACCCATTGTGTTCGATGAATGTCGGTACGAAGGAAATATTCCCTGGTCGTGGGGCAATTTAACAGCCCAATCGCTGACAGAGAAATTTTGGCGAGGTGTCACCAATGGAGGTAATGTTGGGCATGGCGAAACTTATGTTACAGAGAATCCGGTTAAATTACCAAACGAATCATCCGATATTTTATGGTGGTCGAAAGGCGGGATATTGCGTGGCGAAAGCCCTGAGCGGATTAAATTCCTTCGCGGCATTATCGAAGCTGCCCCCGCTCAAATGCAACCCATTCCGCTATTTACGTGGATGCCCTTTTCCTGTATAGGAGTGCCGCATGAATATTACCTCGGCTATTTGAACGATGCCCAACCAAAGAGTATTGTCATAGAATTACCCAACGATGCCGTTTACCAGGTCGAAGTTATTGATACCTGGAATATGACAATCACTCCATTACAAAAGAAATTCTCTGGACGAAGTTTAATTGAATTACCAGCAAAACCTTATATCGCGATAAGAATTGTAAAATCATAGAAAAACAAAAAGTTTAAGATGAAAAATTTGTATTTATATTTTGTGCTATCCATTATTTTCATTACCAATGGATTTGCACAACCATACCAAAAAACTGAGATGGGTGCAAAGGTTGTTGCCAAATCCATAAAAATTGAAATTCAATTTTACAGTCCTTCTACGGTAAGGGTACTGAAATGGCCCGAAGGCAAAACCTTCACAAAGGAAAGCTTTTCGGTGATAAAAACTCCTCAAAAAACAGATATTACTATTCAGCAACAAGGAGAAGGGCTTTTATTGAAAAGTGAAAAACTTCAGGTACAGGTAAATCTTAAAAATGGCAAGGTATCGTTTAGTAATACAAAATCAGAAAATCTTTTAAGCGAGAAGGATGGAAGTGCTACATTCATCGATTTCGACGATGCGGGTTCAAAAACATATACTATTAAACAATCATTTGCGCTCGATAAGGATGAAGCTATTTATGGCCTGGCCAGCAACAGCAGGGCAAAATGGTCCAACGTAACCTGAAACTTAATATGATTCAGGGAAATACCGACGACTATGTTCCTTTCTTTTTGTCAGCAAAAGGTTACGGCTTATTCTGGGACAATTATTCACCTACCATTTTCGAAGATAATCCGGAAAGTACCTCGTTCAAATCTGAGGCTGGTGATGGTATCGATTATTACTTTATGTTTGGTGAAAATGCCGATGGCGTTATTGCATGTATGCGCGACCTAACCGGGCAAGTGCCCATGTTCCCATTATGGACTTATGGTTACTGGCAAAGCAAAGAACGATATAAAAGCCAGGACGAGCTGGTGAATGTAGTTAAAAAGTACCGCGAACTGGGTGTTCCGCTCGATGGTATTATTCAGGACTGGCAATATTGGGGCAATAATTACCTGTGGAATGCAATGGATTTTCTGAACCCAGAATTTTACGACCCGCAAAAAATGGTCAACAATGTGCACAATATGAACGCACACATGATTATCTCAATCTGGAACTCGTTTCGGCCCAATGACCAAACAATACAGGGAATTAGAAAAAATTAATGCGTTATTTAATATAGAAACATGGCCGCAGTCTGGCTCGGAAAAATGGCCACCCAGATTTGATTATCCGTCAGGTGTTAGGGTTTACGACCCATATAACCCGGCAGCACGAGACATATACTGGAAATATTTGAACGATGGGATTTTCAGTCTGGGAATGGATGGCTGGTGGATGGATTCGTCTGAACCAGACCATTTCAACCCAAAACCATCTGATTTCGATACAAAAACGTATTTAGGTTCATTCCGAAAAGTACGCAATGCATTTCCATTAATGACAGTAGGCGGGGTTTCACAGCACCAGCGCTCCGTTTCGTCGGACAAACGTATATTTATCCTTACCCGTTCCGCTTTTGCCGGGCAGCAGCGTTACGGCGCCAATATTTGGTCAGGTGATATTGTGGCATCATGGGAAACATTGAGAAACCAAATTTCGGCAGGTTTGAATTTTTCTCTTTGCGGTATTCCTCACTGGAACTGCGATTTGGGCGGGTTCTTTTTATGGAATTTTAAAAATCCCCTCGAAAATGCCGATTACCGTGAACTTTATGTTCGTTGGATAGAGTTCGGGACTTTTATTCCCATGATGCGTTCTCATGGTACCGATGCCCCCCGCGAAATTTATCAGTTTGGACAAAAAGGAAACCCTGCTTTCAATGCTATTGAAAAATATATCAATTTGCGCTATACATTGTTGCCATACATATATGCCACTTCATGGGATGTTACTGCAAACCAGTCGAGCATGATGCGGGCACTGGTAATGGATTTTGCTGCAGACAAACTGGCTCTGGATATCAACGATGAATTTATGTTTGGAAAATCATTGTT
>CAVSGB010000069.1:0-10996 GCA_963726845.1 uncultured Bacteroidota bacterium
TTGCAGCTCACCGATGAACTCGCTCGAACAAGACAAATGATTGATTATATTTTGGATATTCCACTATCTCAAAGGCGAGAAAATCATTATTATTCAACACTCTTAAGGGCTGAAGCCCTGGAACCGCTTCATGAGCATCAGGTAAAGCTGTTAAAAACCTGGCGAAAATATTCAGAAGTAGGGAATGCCAAAGAAGCAGATAAGGTGTTGTTTGAATTGTTACATTGCATAAATGCAATAGCTGGAGCAATTGGGTTTACAGGATAAAATTTAAATATAAGATAGAATTTTTTAGATATGAATATAGAACAAATTTTCACTAACAACCAGGAATGGATAGCCCAAAAACTTAAAATAGATATCGACTATTTTAAAAAATTGTCAAAAGGGCAAAGCCCTGAAATATTATATATCGGATGTTCCGACAGTCGGGTCAGCGCCGAAGAATTGATGGGTGTCAAGCCCGGGGAAGTTTTTGTACATCGCAATATCGCAAATATGGTACCCAATATCGACCTGAGTTCAATGTCGGTCATAACGTATGCTGTCACCCATCTGAAAGTTAAACATATTGTTGTTTGTGGGCATTATTATTGCAATGGTGTTAAGGCAGCTATGCAATCGGCCGATTTGGGTATTCTCAACCCCTGGTTAAGAAACATTCGAGATGTGTACCGGTTGCACAGGTGTATATTAGACTCTATTGCTGACGAAGAATTGAAATACAAACGTCTTGTTGAACTGAATGTTCAGGAGCAATGTGTAAATGTTTTAAAGACTTCGGATGTACAAAAAGCTTATAAAGACAGGAATATTACAGTTCACGGCTGGGTATTCGATGTTCATTCCGGCAATCTGATAGATTTAAAAATAGATTTCGGCCACATTCTTAAAAACATAATGGAAATTTATAGGATTATATAGCAATATTGATAATATTTGAATTTACTTTCAGCAGGTTTTTTATAATTTATAAAATATTCTCTAATTTTATAATGAAATTAAATTCTTCCAATTCAATATGCTGAACAGACAAACGCTTGCCCGTGATCAGGTATATATTTTTCAATTTCAAAATATAAAAATTACTTTTCTGGTTTATACTTCCTGTTTTGCATTCGCCATATTCCTGCCAGAAGACTACCAAGAATACTATGCGTGGCGCTTGAAATTGCCGATGGGATTGCTGTTGCCGGATTTGGAAAATTATTTCTTGCTAAAACGACGCCCAACCCTGAATTTTGCATGCCTACTTCAATAGCAATTGTTTGCTTTATCCGCGCATCTTTTGCAGTAATTGCTGTTAATAAATAGCCCAATAAAAATCCACAGGCATGCAACCCAATAACTGCAAATATTAATCGCCATCCACAAGAAATAATAAGGTTTTTACCAGAACCAATAATACTTGAAACAATTAATACTATTGTAAATGTAGCTGCAATAGGAGCGTACGGAAGGATTTTAGAAGTGAACCCTGGCATATATTTATTAAGAACAATACCCAATGAAACGGGTATCAAAATTACTTTCAACGTGTCGAAAAATAATGCCCATCCGTTGACATCGACTTTGCTGCCAATTATAAAAGTACTTAATAGTGGAGTACAAATGATTGCTAAAAAGGTTGATATAGAAGTTGTAGTAACCGAAAGAGGTACATTGGCCCGTGCCAGGTAACAAACTACATTTGAAGCAGTCCCGCTGGGGCAGCAGGCAACAAGTATTAAACCTACTGCAAAATAAACGGGCAGGTGAAAAATTATACCCATAAACCATCCAAGAAAAGGCATTACTGAAAAATGCAAAATAAGGCCGGTAATTACCCACTTTGGAACTTTCAAAACATTCTTAAAATCTTCTAAACTAATTGTCAATCCCATTCCAAGCATTATAATTCCCAACCCGTAAGTTATGAAATTTCCCCTGAACCAGGTGAACAAAGAAGGATTTACAAATGTCAGGATTACTCCTATGATAACCCACAAGGGAAATGCAATTACTATAAAATTCGATATTTTAGACATTAATAAATTCCTGTTTTTTCATGAATATTTGCATAAGGGTAAAAATAAAAAAAAGAATAATAAAGCCCAGCATTATAAACTAAATGAAGAAATGAATATTTGAAATCTATTTTGTTGAAATATCACAAATAATATAATCCCATATCAGGTTATATTTTTATTTTTTTGTACCAAACCCTTTGAAAAATGTATAACTGAAAACCCCATCAGGTTCTGCCGTCCGGTATAAATCCTTTATGCCTTTTTCAAATGTATCACTATCGATGATGCCTTGCTGAATTGCCTTTTCTCCAACCCCTTCAATCATTGCAGTAAAAGTGTTTTTAATAAATCCTTCTACAAGCTTTGGCCTGCTGGCATCAGCATAAACCATACGTGGTGAAACCAATATATCAGAAAGGCCAATTGATTTTAACAATGGATATAATTCTCTTCCTATATTTGAATTGCCCCCGTTTTGTCTTTGAAGCTGAACCTGGCAATCTATCGCGGAATGAGCATATATACTATCAGGATAAAAAAAAGTTGAGCCATGGTCGCCCTCGATTGCAATCATGTGGCCACCATTCTTTAAGACTCTTTTTAATTCATTGAGGACTTGCATTGGATTGTGAAGATGTTCCAATACAAAACAGATTACCACGCTATCAAAAATCCCGTCTTTAAATGGCAAATTATAAATATCCGCATGTTGAAATTCAACATTTTTAATGTCCAAAGATTTTATCAATTCTTTTGCTTCTCTGATGGAATCTTCTGATAAGTCAATTGATATAAAATTTGAACCAGGGTTCTTCGGTGCAATAATTTTTGTCTGTGCCCCAACACCACAACCAGCCTCAAGCACTAAACTATCATTGGAAAATATTGTATCATTATGAATAATATTATCCAATGTATTGGCCTGGTCATTCAGCCTCAATGCCTCTCTGTCCGAATATCCATGAACATATTTGGTGCTTTCCATATATATTTTTCTATCAAATTTATCAAACTGTTATTAATATGATAGAATTTTAACAATGATTAATAGAAAATAACCACTGATGTATTTCAGGAAATTCCCGGATCAGTTTTAATTCACAACCTGAAATATGTCAGGTTGCAATTAAATACCAACAAATGAAATTACTTTACTCAATGTTGCGTTTGCTTATCTTTAATAGAACATCCAACAGCCTTAGTAGAAGCCGGGTCGGGGGGTTTGCCTGCCAGTAATGCATCAATGGCGTTTGCAAGATAAGTTTGGGATACTTTGGTTTCGTCCTCGAAATTATCATCGATAGCGCCGATATAACGCACGTAATAATCAGGGCCTTTTTTCTCTAATAAAAATACATGAGGCGTGTGTTTTGCACCATACTTCCTATAAATAACCTGTGTTTCATCAAAAAGATATGGGAAAGTAAATCCTTTTTCCTTTGCACGGGCTTTCATTGCATCATAAGAATCGTCTGGTACAATCCCGGGATCATTTGGGTTGATTGCAATTACAGGGTAACCCAATGCCTTATATTTTTTGTCAATTTTGATAATCCTGTCCTGGTATGCCTGTGCATAAGGACAATGATTGCAGGTAAAAATTACAACAATTCCCTTTGCTTTGTTGTAATCGCTTAACGATACAAAATTCCCGTCCACATTTTTAAGCTTAAAGTCAGCTGCTTTATCACCGACGTTATAACCCTGGGAGAACCCTAATGATATTGAAAGTATAGGAAGGATGAATGATAAAATAATTTTTTTCATGGATTTTTTAATTTAAAATTTATAATTGAATCAAGTTTATTGTATGAAAATGATTGTTCGTAAGATTCCCTGAAATTCCGGCCGTATATTAAAGAGAATGGCAAACCGCCTGACCAGTTGGGGGCTACTTTGTCTATCCATCTGTTCGAGTCAGGATCATCGAGCAAAATAACTTCCGATGTAACATTTTTCGCGCGGAGAAAGGGCAAAAGATGACTTTCAATCTGATTTGGCATGTCGAGGCTCACCAGGATTATTTTAAATTTCTTATTACTATACTTTTGACTTACCCGTATTATTGAAGGAAATTCTTCACGGCACGGGGCACACCAGGTAGCCCAAAAATTAATGAGATATATGGTATCGTTCCGAAAATGCAGATATGGCTCTAATTGATCGAATTTTTTGATGTGGACTTTAGCCAGGTTTAATTCCTGCAGCTTTAAAGGTTGCCAGATAAAAGAACACAGGCTAAAAATAAGAAACCATTTCTTCATGATTTCATTTTTTTTGTCTATAAACAAGTTTAAACCTGATAATGTTTAAATGAATAGAACTTTACAAGTTTGAACCATCTTTTTTTTTATTTGTTTATCAATGTGACAATCAAAAACATCTGATTTTTCTACTTCAGATGATGCAACAAAAGCAATTTATATGCTCAATCCGGATCAGGTTAAAAATGATTTGAATGTAGTTCAGGATTATGCACAAAAATTAAATTCAGGTAATGGAAAGACAGTTTCTATAGGTTTTTGCTGGGGTGGTGGACAATCTTTCCGCTTTGCAACTTATAATAATAACATTAAGGCAGCTTTGGTATTTTATGGCACTCCGCCAGAGGAAAAAGAAGAAATTGAAAAAATCACAATCCCGGTATATGGTTTTTATGGTGGAAACGATGAGAGAATAGATGCCGGAATTCCCGGTACAGAGAAATCGATGGCAGTTGCAGGGAAAAAATATGATTATAAAATATATGAAGGGGCAGGCCATGGATTCATGCGTTTGGGAGAAGACCCTTCTGGTTCGCCGGAAAATAAAAAAGCACACGATGCCTCATGGGAACGGTTAATAGGAATTCTCAAGGGAATATGATGCTTGCGCGAGTTTTCGTTTATGATAGTAAATAGGTTTAAAATAATCATTTGTAATTTTCAAAACTGGTTAATAATTGTTAGTCCAAGCTAAAAGCCTGAGCTGTCAAGTGATTTAACTTCCTCTAAATTAATTTTCTTTAAACCATGCTTTTATAAACATGTAGTTTTTATTTACGCCAATTACTCAGTTTTTTTATCCTCAATTTATAAAATTAAATGTGTGAATAATGTAACTTATTTAAAAAGTTATGTAACACACATTTCTTTAAGAGTGCCCACCTTTGCTTTGCAATAATTAATATATCATCAACTACCAAGAAAACCATTATGGAGAGATTAAATGAGCAAACCAATGTAATCTTGATGTTATTTGATTGCCAATGTCGTAGAAACTAATAATTAATTTAATGAGACAGAAAAATTTATTTTTGACCCTGATGTATTTTGGATTGGTTTCAATAATCTTTCAAAGTTGCGGGCCAAGCGCAGAACAAGTTGCGAAAAAGAAATCATTAGACAGTATTAATCGTGCTGACACAATGGCTATTATTCAAAATGAATTACTTGAAAAACTGCAACAGTATGGTACAAAAGTTTCAGAGGAAATATTAAAACAGGATAGTATTGCAGCAATAAAAAAGAAACTATTGGCAGGTGTGAGGTTAATGCCATTAAAAATTGATTACTCAAATTCTCTTTTGTCGACCAATATGTCTGGCATACCTCCAACTATTTATTCGAAAGAGGGCATAGTAATTTGCAAGTTCACGATGGATGGCAATTTTGCAACTGGGGCAATAGCGCATTTCTATTTTACAAACGTAGGTTCTAATGGTAAATCGAAATTTATAGTAATTTTAAACGTAACAGTGGGAACTTACGCAGAAGCTACAAAAGCTAAAGTGGTTAAACTTGATTTGAAAAAAGGAATATATTCCCTGGATATATATTTGGCTTTTGAAGATAATGTCCATTATCACGAAAATACAAGTTATCAGGACAGAAAAATAAATGTTAAATTAACTTCTCCAAAAGAATTATTAAATGAATTTTCATTTATTGCACGCGCCAGGAGAATTACAATTACTAAAGTAGAAGCAACATTAATCGAATATAAAAAATAAAAATAACTATAATAAGGATTTATAGAAAGACCTACGGCTGGCGTACATTTAGCACCAGTGTAATTTGTGCCTTTAAATATTAAAGAAACACGGGTTTAAAACCTGCATTAGCAGCATAAATTCATTTATGTACTTTTTTGAGGCATTCTCGAAAATTTATATAAAGCATATAAGGCTGAATAAATGCCAGTTATAATTCAATTCAATAATCCTTTTCAAATATTCTCTAATTTCATGATGAAATTAAATTCTTCCACTTCAACAGGTTGAACAGACAAACGCTTGCTTCTAATCAGGTACATGTTTTTCATTTCCGAAATTTGCTTAATCTCTTGAAGGCTTATGTACCTTTTAAGTTTCCGGACAGGTTTAATATCAATTACCGACCAATCGCCCTCTTTTGCTGTAGGATCGGGATAAAATTCCTTTATGACTTCAGCAATTCCCATAATTCCGGGATTCTCGCCACTATGGTAAATAAATGTTTGCTCACCGACTTTCATTTTTCGCAAATTATTTCGGGCTTGATAATTTCGAACCCCATCCCACATTGCGAACCCTTTTCTTTCAAGTTCATCCCAACTGTAAGTGATTGGTTCGGTTTTGAGTAACCAGTAATTCATGAGAATATATTTATTTTAAACATTTAATAATCTTACAGTTGATTCTCATGAAAACTTAATAATTTCTTAATACAAAAAAGTTGTAATGCAGGGTTCGTCGAATGTAACTTTACTTTTTGATAAAATATTTCATACCATGAAGAAGTTTGTCAATAATATTAAAGAATGGGTGATTGAAAACTGGGATGATATTCGGGTATTGTTGTTTATAGGCATTCCTTCTGGTATAGTGTGTATAGTTTTGTATAAGTGTATAGTTTTATCACGGCTTTTATAATTTTTAGAATACAAAACGTAATCTTAAAGCCACTGGTTTTTATTTTAACCTAAAAATCTATTTCTTTTTCTTTTTGGAGGGGATGAGAATAGCATCAACAATTGCCCATATCCAAAATGCAATACTCCAAATTGACAATATATCGTGTGCAATTCTTGGTATCCAATATGCCCATACTGCCCTTAAATCATTACAGAGAGGAGGAACAACAGGGTTTGCAATTGAAATAAGCGGTAATATTATTATGTTCAAATTACCAATAATAATCGCTGCCACAAGAATTATTGCCCCCTTTTTATTTTTGCCCCTGTAAATTTGACCTAAACCTGGAATAATGAGTGACAGCAAACCAGCAATGATTGGGTTCCGTTTAATTTTCATAAATTTGATATTAATTGTGTGTTTTAATTCTTACGAAAGTTAGAATTTTTTATCATATTTAACAAAAAGTTATTGATTGATTTTTACAATTCAAAATTAAAAAATTGATTGTCAGAATAATTAATTTGAAATATTTTTTATGACACCTCTATTAAGTAGCTTGTTTTTAAAGTTCAAATATTCAACAGTATAGCAAGCAATTCTTAAAAAGGTTTAATACCAGTAACTTTATTTGCCCTTGCAACACAAATTGACAACAGTGCGATTGAAAATATTTGCCAAATATTAAACAATACTGAAACAATTTATCCCTGAATTAAATTAAAACTATACATAATATTTACAATATACTTTAGTGCAGATCAGGAGTCCTGAGTATTAAGCCTGGATATTAATTACAATTACAGCATGGAAAAACTTGTAAAGATGAAAGATGAAACATCCATGCACTTGCGTTCACAACGAGGACATGAATATAAAATGGATGTTCCATGAGAATCAACTATAAGATTATTAAATGTTTAACCTAAATATATTCTCATGAAACATCCATGAACTTGCGTTCACAACAAGGGTATGAATATAAAATGGATGTTCCATTCGAATCAACTATAATATTATTAAATGTTTAACTTAAATATATTCGGATGAATATTTTGCTTTTCTGGCAATCGAAAAAATAATGCTATTGATTGAAAAACCTGACTGCATATGGCCGATAAGGTTGGAATTAATACACACAACTTAATAAGAAGCAATTAACAGAAGCTTGGTATGGTCGATCTGTTCCAATCAGGTGCAACTTTTGCTACTGGCTTTCCCATTTGACATATAATGCTTATTCATTTAAATATTTTTACTTTTGGCCTTTGTTAAAATTGTCATTTATATTATCAAACGATTATTAATTTACATAATTATGAAAAACTTTATTAAGGTTACTGGTTTAATCATCCTTACAGTTTTATTGCCAAATAAATCAGGTGCACAGTCTATTTCGCCAATAAAAGACGCAAACGGTAAATATGGTTTCACCTTTGGCAATTTTTATTTTGAAGTAAATCCTGCTTTGGGTGGACGAATAACCTCCTTAAAGATGGATACTGTTCAAATTTTATTTCTCGATAATCTTGATGAACCAAATGGTTCAGACAATGCAGGTTCTACATTTTGGCCAAGTCCGCAGAGTGTTTGGAACTGGCCCTCCATTACTCGCACTTAATTTTAATGCTTACCAAGTTTTATCTTCTGACAGTAACCTTTCAATTCGAAGTTCAACAGATGCTACTACCAACCTATATTTTGAAAAGATTTTCACAGTAAATTCTGCCGATACTTCAATTTCTATTAATTACATTATGAAAAACACCAATAAATTAGCCGAATCATGGGCTCCATGGGAAATTACAAGAGTAAAGGCAAGTGGTTTGACATTCTTTGCTATTGGTTCGGGCAGTGTTACTGGAAATATGGCTTCAAACACTAAGGTCCTAAATAATTCAGGCTGGTATAATCAAGATTCAACGACTGTTCCAACAAATGGAACTTATAAATTCTTTTGCGATGGCAAAGGTTGGATTGCCCACAAAACTGACAGCAGGTACCTATTTATAAAGAAATTCCCTGATATTTCAAAAACAAGCCCTGCTCCGGGTGAAGCAGAAGTTGAATGTTATACTGCAAGCGATAATTATTACACCGAAATAGAAAACCAGGGAGCCTATACCAGTATCCCGGGAGGCGATTCGATTTCGTGGCAGGTAAAATGGTATATACGGAAATTACCAGAGGATATCATTGGCGTTTCAGGCGAACAAAAATTATTGGATTTTGTAAATAAAACTATTAATCCCAACACCACTTCAATCGTCAAAGAACAAGTCATCGGTGATTTATTTGAAGTTTATCCTAACCCGGCTATTCAGAAACTTACTATAATTAACAATGTTGAACCTTTCAAAAATGCAGTAGTATCAATATACGACCTTCAGGGGCAATTAATTTTTAAAGTTAATTTAATGAAAAGCCAATCCGATATAGATTTGTCTAAACTTAACAATGGGCCTTATCTTTTAGAAATTTCAGGGGATAACAATCAAAAACTTTTTTCAAGAATAATTGTAAAAAGTTAATTTTTTTGTTCTAAATAAGAACTGTTTGTATGCAATCAAATACTCTGGTCTGTGCAGTTTAAGAGTTTTTGTTAACTAAATTGCCTTTAAAATCAGGCTATTACTTCTTTTCTTTGGAATATAATACTAATTTCATGGGTGCAAGCAAACTTGCTAAATTATAAATCAAATATTTAAACTGAATTGATCATATTCTGACCTTAATATTTGTAGTTTCAATAGATTCAAATTGATTTTATACATATTAAATAAAAAAAATTATTCCAGTGTTAATTTTTTTTGGAATTTAAATTGTTAATTAGGAGCTATTTTCTAATTTTAAAATGTAATTTTCAGGCATTGTAATTAAAATTAAAAAGAGAATCTTAAAAATTATTTTTATATTAAAATACAGCAAAACTCAGATCATACAGGTAAAATTTTGAAAAATGGAATTTTTTCTTGAGAAAACATCACATACACCTTTTATTAAATTCGATAATGGTGTTTTAGTTATTTCAGGCAGGTCAATTCCGGAAGATAGCACAATGGTTTACGAACCCCTGTTTAAATTTATAGAAGAATATATTAAAAATCCGCTTCCACTCACGGAAATAGATATTTCGCTCGAATATGCCAATAGCAGTACCAATCGTTCACTTATGACGGTTTTCGAACTTTTTGAGAATTTTTATGGTGAGGGACATGATGTAAAAACTACCTGGTACTTTGCTCCCGGTGATCAGGAGATATACGAATTGGGCAGTGATTTTAAAAGCTTGATTAAAATTCCTTTCGAAATAAAAGAATTGGAATAACCCAGGTCGAATTTGCGTGATTAAAGAATAATTATCGAAACCTTAAGCCAAAATATACAATCGTAGCAATAAGCATTTCGTCATTTTCTCCGGACACAGCATAACTTAATTTTCCATCCTTACGATATAGAACCAGGACTTTTTCATTCCTCTCATCAAAAGTCAGCTGATATGAACCTTTTTTTATCTGTAGTTTTGAGGCTTCTATTAGTTTTGAAAACATAGAATTTTAATTTAAGGTTAAATATTGAAATCAGTCAGGTTTTAAATCATAATAAATAAATTCTTCACGAAATAGCCTAAATTATTGGCATTAAAGGAACAATATAAAACCCTTAAAATTTGCAGGGGAATGTATTTATTTATTAACCGGTTATTTGCAGTTATTAACTAAAAAAACGTAAATAATAACGGTAATGGATTGATATTGTATTGTTGTTAATAACTTAAAACTTGAAACAAAATAATTAGTATAAAAATTTACTAAGTATAAAACAGAATTAATACAAAATATTCAGTAAAAAATTAAAATCGCAATTACCTTTCAGTTTTTATTTATTGCTGCAAGTAATTTTTTGTAAGTTTGATAAATTGCAATTACTATTTATCGTGTCTATCAAAGATGAAAAATGGATATTTCTGAGCAGGAATTATTTGAAAGAATTGTTACAGGTGACGTAGCTGCATTCGAGATACTATATAAAAGTTATCATCCGAGGTTGTTTGCATATTGTAGAAAGTTCATCGATGACCCGGAAATTGCAAAAGATTTAGTTCAGGAAACTT
>CAVSGB010000070.1:0-6299 GCA_963726845.1 uncultured Bacteroidota bacterium
TCTAATAATTTTACCTTTAAATGGTGGCCAAATACAAATGCAAGCAGCTATAATATAAAGCTCTACAGCCAAAATTCTGATTATTCTGTTAATTATACTTCTTTATCTGATTCGTTGCATTTAACCGGTTTAATACCCAATTCAAATTATACGGTTCTCGTCACCGGTTTAACCGCTTCAGGTTCATCAAATAATAATGAAGAATGTGGTTCTGTTTCTTTTAGTACAGGTGATTATACTACTATTGCTTTCACATATTTTAATCCTGAGAATACGCCATTATTACCAGATCAGAGAATAAATTTTGGTTGGTACGGAAATACCAATTCACGATTATACAATTTATATTATAGCCCGGATAGTGGAAAAAACTGGAAAGTAATTTCAACCAATTATTCTACTGATGGAAATTATGGATGGTATAATTGGTATTCACCAATTCATTCAAACCCATCGCCCAACTATTTAATTAAAATTGCCGATGCTACCAATCCTGCATTGTATGCTATCAGCCCATTATTTAGAATTGCAACTCTGCCTATAACAATTGTTAAGCCATTTACGAACCAGGTGTTTAATGCCGGCGATACCATTAAAGTTATAATTTACAACCCTGGCGATACATTATTCAATGCCGGAATTTGGCTAGGCAGTTTCCAAGAAGTTTATGGAGTTGAATATTTTGAAAACGACAATACTGTAATTCCGCATGGTTATGATACTCTATATTTACCACTTTCAACAGATTTAACTTATAAAGGGTTTGCTAATTTAGATTTTGAATATACTACAGATAGTTGGGAGGACTATTATGATGTTTATTCGGATACCATTTGGTTTAACACCAATCCTGTTCCTGGTTGCATAACTATTGATGAACCTTATTATAATCAGCAAAACATCCCAAAGGACTTTACATTCACATGGGAACCAGAACCCTTATGCAAAAACATACTCCATTGGGCTTTGGGAACAATATTTGGACAAAACAGTAACTTATACTTCGAATACAAATTCATTGCTGGTAACTGGCCTTGCTCCAAATACAAGTTATTCTTTATCTGTAACCGGGTTAAATGCTGAAGGGCAATCAAATGATAATGAGTGTGGTTCCATTCCGTTTAAAACTGGCCAATTTAAAAGTATTTCAATAACTAATTGGGACCCATGGAATACGCCTCTTAACCCTGGCGATGCTATTGATATAGAATGGTATGGAACTGTAAGTGAACTAATATATAATATTTATTATAGTTCCGATAGTGGTAAAACCTGGGTTTTAGTTCAGAAAAATTATAATGGCGGAAATTATGCTGAATATGAATGGTTTGTACCTGCAAATTCGATAGCATATACAAATAACTTAATAAAAATCGCAGGAGTGTATGACCCAACAATTTTTGCAATAAGCCCGGTATTTAGTATTGTTGTTCCTCCGATAAAAATTGTTAAACCTGTAGCTAACCAAATGTTTATTGCCGGCGATTCAATTCCAATTGTGCTATATAATTCAGGCGATACCATTCAAACTACAAATGTTTGGATTGGTGACAATAATGAAATATTAAGCAGCATTGAACCCAATATTAATTTAATTCCGCACGGGTATGACACTGTTTATTTCCCTATTCCCAATAATTTATCCGATGGGGGTATGGATAATATAGATTTTGAATATACTACTGATGGATGGAACACTTATACCGATGTTTATTCAGATAGTATAAGAATAATTAATAGATTTTCAATTACCAGTTGGGAACCCAAAAAATCGCCTTTGAACCCTGGTGATTATATATATATTGGTTTAAGTGGAAACAATATAACAAATTTGTATTATAGCGCCGACAGCGGAAAAAATTGGAAATTCAGTACCAATAAATTCACAAGTGATAACAATTGGTTTATGCCTTTAAATGCTGCACCATCTGCAAACTATTTAATTAAACTCTTTGATGTTAATGATTCGGCTGTTTCTGCAATCAGTCCGGCTTTTAGCGTGGTTATTCCACCGGTTACAGTGGTTAAACCTATAGCAAACCAAATTTTTGTTGCCGGCGATAGTATTCCTGTTGTAATTAACAATTCAGGCGATAATTTAAATAATGTTTCGGTTAATATTAGTGGGTATAATGAAATCTTAGGCAATTTTACGCCCAATATTGGTGTCATTCCGCACGGTTATGACACAATCTACTATCCAATACCAGGTGATTTGTCAATGGGAGGTAAGGAAATAATCGACTTTGAATATTCTACTGACGGATGGGAAACTTCTTCAGATGCTTACTCTGACACTTTCAATGTTCTAAGTAAGATTTTAATAACCGATTGGGAACCGTGGAATACACCACTTAATCCTGGCGATGAAATATATATGGGTTGGAGCGGGAATAATGTTGTTAATTTATTTTATAGCGCCGATAGCGGTACACATTGGATCTCCGGTATGAAAAACATTTCAGTTGGAAGTTATAATTGGGTTGTTCCTAAGAATGCAGTACAATCTAACAAGTACTTAATTAAACTTGTAGATGTAACTGATTCGGCTAATTATGCAATAAGTCAATCATTTAGTGTTGATATCCCACCGATAAAAATTGTCAACCCGAAAGCAAATCAAATTTACAGGGCTGGAGACAGAATTCCTCTCGTAATATATAACCTCAGCGATACCATTAAAAATACTAATATTTGGTATGACGATTGGATTAGCGATTATGGTGTTGAACAGGATAATACAACCATTCCAAAAGGTTTTGATACCCTGTACTGGCCAATTCCTTCCGATATGCCTTCAGGTGGAAATGATTTTTTTAACTTTGAATACTCAACAGATAACTGGGATACTTATTCTGATATATATTCAGATACTTTCAGGGTTGTAAGTAATTATCCTGCATTCTATTTTGTAAAGCCGGTATTGGACGAACAAGTGAAATATAACAGCATTTACCCGATTGAATGGTTTAGTACTGATGT
The DNA here is from genome assembly GCA_963726845.1 of uncultured Bacteroidota bacterium. Lineage (GTDB taxonomy): Bacteria > Bacteroidota > Bacteroidia > Bacteroidales > DTGW01 > CAVSGB01. Next base: position 2,983 of record CAVSGB010000070.1, read on the forward strand.
TGCAAAAGTTAAACTTGAGTATTTTAACCCAAATAACAGCACCTGGAATTTAATTGCAGACAGCCTACCGGTTATGGATTCAAACGGCGATCCATCTGTTTACAATTGGCATGTCCCTTCCGGAACGGTAAATGTTAATGGTTATAAAATTCGTTTTACCAACGAAATTGGTAAAGACACTTCATTTGTCTCAGATATTTTTGGCTTGAATACCTCTATAATTAATATCTTGCACCCGGCAGGAAATGAGGTTTACAAATCGGGCGATACAATACATGTTGTTTATTATGTTTCTGAAAACGCTGGAAGTAATTTAAACCTTTTCAATAGTTTTCATGGAACATGGAATTGGCTGACAGACACTATTCCGGGTACCGTTGGCATTCACACAGTAGTTTATAGAATCAGTGCCAGTGAGTTGTCTTCCAATCATTGCCAATTTGGAATATCAGCTTCAAATGATACATCAACATTCGATGGAACTTATGCCGACTTTAACAATGTGCCATTTATTATTTGCAGCTCATTACCTTCCATTACATCTGTATCATCAGGTTCTGTTTGCGTGTCCAGAAAATGTAACTTTAGAGGCTGCTTCCAATGAAGGAATAATAAATTGGTATAATACTTTATCTGGTGGCACAATTTTAGGTTCAGGGAACTTATTTGTTACTCCGCTAATTTCATTAACTACTATTTATTATGTAGAATCGAAACTTAGCTATTGTCCATCCAAAAGAATTGCTGTAAGTGCAATTGTAAATAATCCTATAAATATGTCAATAGGTGCCAGTATCTGCCAGGGCAGTTCGTATACTTTGCCCAAGGGTGAATTGGTGACAGTTGCCGGAACATACAAAGACACTTTGCAATCAAAGACAGGCTGCGATAGCATTATCACGACCACTTTAACTGTGAACCCGGTTTACAACAGCAGCAAGACGGCCAGTATTTGCCAGGGCATTTCGTATACTTTGCCCAAAGGAGAATTGGCGACAGTTTCAGGAACATACAAAGACACCTTGCTATCAAAGACAGGCTGCGATAGCATTATCACGACCACTTTAACTGTGAACCCGGTTTACAACAGCAGCAAGACGGCCAGTATCTGCCAGGGCAGTTCGTATACTTTGCCCAAGGGTGAATTGGTGACAGTTGCCGGAACATACAAAGACACTTTGCAATCAAAGACAGGCTGCGATAGCATTATCACGACCACTTTAACTGTGAACCCGGTATACAACAGCAGCAAGACGGCCAATATCTGCCAGGGCATTTCGTATACTTTGCCCAAAGGAGAATTGGCGACAGTTTCAGGAACATACAAAGACACCTTGCTATCAAAGACAGGCTGCGATAGCATTATCACGACCACATTGACTGTGAACCCGGTTTATAACAGCAGCAAGACGGCCAGTATCTGCCAGGGCATTTCGTATACTTTGCCCAAAGGAGAATTGGCGACAGTTTCAGGAACATACAAAGACACCTTGCTATCAAAGACAGGCTGCGATAGCATTATCACGACCACATTGACTGTGAACCCGGTTTACAACAGCAGCAAGACAGCCAGTATCTGCCAGGGCAGTTCGTATACTTTGCCAAAGGGTGAATTGGCGACAGTTGCCGGAACATACAAAGACACTTTGCTATCAAAGACAGGCTGCGATAGCATTATCTCGACCATTCTGACCATGAACCCGGTTTATAACAGCAGCAAGACGGCCAGTATCTGCCAGGGCAGTTCGTATACTTTGCCCAAAGGAGAATTGGCGACAGTTTCAGGAACATACAAAGACACCTTGCTATCAAAGACAGGCTGCGATAGCATTATCACGACCACATTGACTGTGAACCCGGTTTACAACAGCAGCAAAACAGCCAGTATCTGCCAGGGCAGTTCGTATACTTTGCCAAAGGGTGAATTGGTGACAGTTGCCGGAACATACAAAGACACCTTGCTATCAAAGACAGGCTGCGACAGCATTATCACGACCACATTGACTGTGAACCCGGTTTACAATAGCAGCAAGACGGCCAGTATCTGCCAGGGCAGTTCATACACCTTGCCCAAAGGAGAAGTGGCGACAGTTTCTGGTACTTACAAAGACACGCTGCTATCGAAGACAGGCTGCGACAGCATTATTACAACTACTTTAACCGTAAACCCGGTTTACAATAGCAGCAAGACGGCCAGTATCTGCCAGGGCAGTTCATACACCTTGCCCAAAGGAGAATTGGCGATAGTTTCTGGTACTTACAAAGACACGCTGCTATCGAAGACAGGCTGCGACAGCATTATTACAACTACTTTAACCGTAAACCCGGTTTACAATAGCAGCAAGATGGCCAGTATCTGCCAGGGCAGTTCGTATATCTTGCCCAAGGGAGTAGTGGCGACTTTTGCAGGAACATACAAAGACACGTTGCTATCGAAGACAGGCTGCGACAGCATAATCACGACCACTTTAACCGTGAACCCGGTTTACAACAGCAGCAAGACGGCCAGTATCTGCCAGGGCAGTTCGTATACCTTGCCCAAAGGAGAAGTGGCGACTTTTGCAGGAACATACAAAGACACGTTGCTATCGAAGACAGGCTGCGACAGCATAATCACGACCACTCTGACCGTGAACCCGGTTTACAACAGCAGCAAGACGGCCAGTATCTGCCAGGGCAGTTCGTATACCTTGCCCAAAGGGAAATTGGTGACAGTTGCAGGAACATACAAAGACACTTTGCCATCGAAGACAGGCTGTGACAGCATTATCACGACCACATTAACTGTGAACCCGGTTTACAACAGCAGCAAGACGGCCAGTATCTGCCAGGGCAGTTCGTATATCTTGCCCAAGGGAGAAGTGGCGACTTTTGCAGGAACATACAAAGACACGTTGCTATCGAAGACAGGCTGCGACAGCATAATCACAACCACATTAACTGTGAACCCGGTTTACAACAGCAGCAAGACAGCCAGTATCTGTCAGGGCAGTTCATACACCTTACCTAAAGGAAAAGTAGTGATATTAGCTGGCACATACAAAGACACTTTGCCATCGAAGACTGGCTGCGACAGCATTATCACGATCACTTTAACCGTGAACCCGGTTTACAACAGCAGCAAGACAGCCAGTATCTGCCAGGGTAATTCATATACCTTACCTAAAGGAAAAGTAGTGACATTAGCTGGCACATACAAAGACACCCTGCTATCGAAGAAAGGCTGTGACAGCATTATCACGACTACAATAACCGTGAACCCGGTTTACAACAGCAGCAAGACGGCCAGTATCTGCAAGGGCAGTTAGCAATACATG
>CAVSGB010000071.1:0-34131 GCA_963726845.1 uncultured Bacteroidota bacterium
CGCCTCAACCACCCCTCTGAAGTGTTGCGCGAGGGGCAAATAGTCAAAGCGCAAATCCTGGCCATCGACCCGGAAAAGCGCCAGATCAAGCTCAGCATGAAGCAGCTTGTCCCCGGCGACATAGACGAATACATCGCCGAGCACAAAGTCGGCGACCAGGTCACAGCCCGCGTCGTGGAACACACACTCACACTCACACTCGTCGAGTTAGGCGACGGCATCCGCGCCACTTGCCCTACGGGCGGAATGCCTTCGGCAACGTCAGGAATATCGGTCCCATCAAGTGCCGTTGCCGCGCAAGCGGCGTCTGCCGCACCGCAGGTGCCTGCCCCACCGCAGGTGCCAGCCACGCTCGACCTCTCCGCTCTCACCTCGCAACTGAAGAGCCGCTGGAAGGGCACTGCCCCCGCGCCTCAATCCAAGTCCGACCCGCTCGCCGAAGGCCAGATACACTCCTTTATAATCAGCAAGTTAGACGAAAAAGCCAAGAAGATTGAGGTGGCGTTGGCGTAGAAACCCTCTGTATTTGTTGATGTTTTGAAAGGGCACGACTTCACAGCTTGTGGGAAAATGCCAACGGAGAAGCAAGAAGTGTCAGGGCATGACTTTAGTCGTGCCGTAAATGTAACAAAACAAATGCGGGCTTTAGCCCCTGAGGGAATATCCGGCATGGATTTTTATCTAAAATAACGGTTTCCTGGGAGTCCGTCGATTTGCACGATGATCGCACCCCGGAGTAGGATTGAATCCTACTCGAAGGGAGGTCGCCCCATGCGTACCACACAGCAGTTCAGCATCACCCTGCCCCATGAGCTGGCCGAGATGGTCCGCACAAGGGTCGAATCCGGCGAATATGCCTCGGAGAGCGAGGTCATCCGCGACGGTCTGCGCGCTCTGGAGATGCACGACCGCGCCCTCGAAGCCTGGCTGCGCGAAGATGTAGCCGCGGCCTATGACGCCATGAAAGCAGACCCATCCCGCGCTCGTTCGGCAGCTCAGGTGCGCGCCTCGCTGGCTGCGGCCCACAAGTCCGCACTCCGGGCTGAATGATGCACAGCGTCATCTACTCCCCGGAAGCAGAGGCTCAACTGGTAGCTCTTTATTTCCATATTGCCGCGGCAGCCTCTCCAGAGATTGCCGCCCGCTACACCGGCGCCATCGTGAAGCAATGCGAAAGCCTCAAGACTTTTCCCTTACGAGGAACGAGGCGTGACGGTTCCCCATAATTTTTATTCCGTTTGAAAGTATCGCAAAACCATTGATATCTGTAATTTTCATAGAAATTAATTATTAAAGTATCTATTTAGCATTTTTTCATAACTAATTATTAATTATTTAAGAATTACACAGAGCTACACAGAGAAATCACTGAGTTACACTGAGGATTGCTATTTAATTAATTATCTCTATGTAATAAAAGCATAAGTAACTGATCTGTAATAAACAAAATATGCTAATTAGTTGCAAATTAAATAATAATAATTTTTTAAAAATGATTAATATTTAAAATTCTTCAGTGTTCACTTAATAACAATTGTTTTTCCCAGTCTATTCGAAGATTCTTTCAAATTCTGGTTAAATCACGACAAAAACAGATCATAATTTTTCTTTATGCAGTTTTTTCAGTTGTCATATTTGTTGGTATTTTTTATAATTACATAAGTTTCACAATTAAAAATTAATTTTATGGCGACTGAATTGAAAAATTAATTAAAAATGAAGTTAAAATTTTCTTTACCAAAAATACTTTTCTTTATTGGGTTAATTCTTGTTCTAATTATTACGATTTCGCTTACTATGGAAAACCAAAAACAAACTTATTTGATCAACAACAAACTCCCTTTAATTAAGGAAGGCTGGAAAGGCAACCTTTTGATTGATAACAAATTTGTCAATGGCAACATGGCTGACAATGTTTCGTTCAAAGATTTCTTAAAATGGCAATTCAGCAGGAACCCGCAAAAGCAGGAAAAAAAGGACGATACATTCAGGGTCGAAGTTATTGCCAACCATAATTTCGTTAAATCGCACGACGATATGATTGTATGGCTTGGCCACGCATCATTTTTTATCAGGCTCGACGGAATAAATATATTGACTGATCCCTGTTATTACAATATGCCCTTCTTAAAACGGTTGGCGGGTTTGCCATGCGATGTAAACGAATTAAAAGGAATTGATTATATTTTAATTTCTCATAACCACCGTGACCATTTTGACAACAAATCGATAAAGGAAATTTTTAAAAATAATCCAAACGCCATGGCATTAGTGCCTTTAAGAACTGGTAAGCTTATTTCAAAAATTTCAGGCAAATATGAAGATGCAGGATGGTATCAAAAATTTTCTACTTCAGAAAAAATAAAAATTTATTTCATGCCTTCACATCACTGGTGCCGTCGAGGCTTGACAGATAACAACGAAATGTTGTGGGGAAGTTTTATAATCCAGTCGGAGAGCACTACAATTTACTTTGCAGGCGACACAAAATTGGATACTCATTTTACAGAGATTTCAAAATTCTTTCCAAAAATTGATTACGCGCTGATGCCTATTGGCGCGTATAAGCCCCCTTATATTATGAAACAGGCGCACATGTCGCCCCAGGAATCAGTGGAGGCCGCCAATGATTTGAAAACAAAAAACTTCGTGCCCATGCATTATGCAACTTACGATCTGTCGGATGAGCCGATCGGAGAACCATTAAGGTTTTTAAAGAAGTTAAAAGAAGATGGTACCCTAAAAAGTGAATTGAAAGTCCTGAAAATTGGCGAGGAGTTGCATTTGAAGTAAATATCCGGGTTTTAGACTGCACACTGTTTTGAAAATCTGGAATTAATTTTCGGTTATAGGTTTGTAAATAAAAATCTCCCCTCTTTTTATGTTTTTTAAAACCAATCTGCTGGTGCCAACTTTTCGGCCTGAGAAATTTGTATTTTGATGAGCAATTTCGAAATCGCCTTTTTCATAAACTTTATAAACAATGGCTGTGTGCTGTTTCATTGTTTCGGTTTTCGTTTCGTGCCCATTATCCGACTTTGTAACCACAATAACATTTTTAAATTGGATAATATCGCCAGGATAAATAGTATCTTTATCACGATCGAGTAATTTTCCATATTTAAACTGGTAATTCCATTTTGCTTTTACCAATTTCAAAGCTTCGTTTGCCAAATCCCAACATTCTCCCCTGTCAACTTTTTTGCCCATAACTGATTTAACATAACTGACTATTTTTGAATTGGCCTGAGGAATTGAATCTTGTGCTGATAAAGAATTACACAAAAATGCCAGCGTGAAAATAAAGAAATATTTAAAAAAAACCATAGTTTAAAAATTTACAATTCCATCAGTAAGGAGGTTTTTGTATTTATCATCGAGCCTGTCAGTCCAACCAATTAAGTAGCGGTCCAAAGGGCCAATGTTTAAATCATTTATTCTTTTTGCATAAGGCTCAAGCATAATATCTTTTGGAAATGCCTGTTGAGCCTGGAATATCTTCTTCTCGTTCCTGCGGTAAACACATTTGTACATAGGCGCTGCACCGTAAAGGATAAGCAAATTATGGGCAATTTCAGAAGGATACTTGTAACTGACAATTGCAAATTCAACATCATCGGTTTTATAAATATTGACCGGCACAGAAATATCATCGCGATAATAATTGTTTACCATTAAAATAAGTGCAACGCTTTCAACATTGTTTTCATCACGCAGGTATGCAATCAACCTTTCTTTATTTTTTGGGTTTTTTACTTCGGGAATTCCATCTTTCTCGGGAATGTTGAATGTAGAACCTACTTTCTTGGCTATTGCATCAGCCCAGAGGTTAATATCTTTAAACCCTTGTTTCAGGCTTGAATTGTTTAATGATTTTTCGACCGAACCTTGTGGTAAATCGCGTTTAACCGTGGCATAAGGCTTGCCAATATAATAATTGGCCCTTATCTGAAGTTTCACGTTATTTTTAATTGCCTGTTGGTTTAGCCAGTTTATTGAAACATTTATGGAATCCAATGTTGATTTAATATCAAATTCTGTCCAGGGTGCGGTAGTTTTAGTGTCTATAAAAACAAAATAAGCAAGCACTTCATTTTTTAAATCTTTACAGACATTTTTATACATGCCGTCCTTGTAATTGAGCCTGTGGATACCCAAAGAAGAAATCAGGAATACTAATAAAAATAAAGTGAAAAACCGCAAAATAATTTTCATTTACCAGTAATTTATCGCTATACTTACAAACCTACAAGTTTTTTTAATAACATACAATGTCATATATTTATTCAAGTAACATTATTATTAACAATAACCTTGAACTTTAATTAATCAAGTTTAGGATATAGGTTAAAAGGCATTTAGAAAAATCAAATTTATTTGAATACAATTTTCTAATCATCGGGAATCGTAAAATATAACCTAAAATCCAGAAGTCACGGGGTGACTTATTAAAATTCAATAATTTAAATGAACGAAATTGTTTATAGTCACCCCGTGACTTTCAGCGAATTAACCTCAAACCTGCGGATTTAAGGCACGAAAAGAATTTTCTATTGCCTGATAATAATAAACCTGTTAATTTATTAAATGTTTAATTTTTGTCTAAATTGATATTCTGTTTTCCATAAAACAGGCAAAATTTCTTTAATCCACAATCATTGCACTTAGGATTACGTGCAGTACAGATATAGCGTCCATGTAATATTAACCAATGGTGTGCCAGAGGCAGGATATCGGAAGGGAGAAATTTAGTCAATTGTTTTTCGCAGGCAACAGGTGTTTTCGCATTCCTTGAAAGCCCAATCCGTGCAGCTACCCTGAATACATGTGTATCAACGGCCAACACTTTTTCATTAAACAAAACTGACGCGAGAACATGTGCAGTTTTGCGGCCCACTCCTGGTAATTGTTGTAGTAATTCGGAATTGGAAGGTAATTGTGAATTAAATTCTTTCACCAGCTTAGTGGCCATTCCAACAAGGTTTTTTGCTTTATTATTGGGATATGTACAACTTTTTATAATTTTAAAAACATCTTCAATCTTTGCATTTGCCAGGCTTTCTGGATTTGGAAACTGATTAAAAAATTCAGGAGTTGTTAAATTTACACGTTTATCAGTGCATTGTGCAGAAAGTATTACCGCGACAATTAACTGGTACGGATTTTGGTATAGTAACTCAGTTTCAGCAACCGGCATGTTATCGCTGAAATACTTTATTACCTGTTCAAAACGTTTATTTATTGTCATTTATACGCTAACTCTTTTTTAGTTAAAAACAAAACCATAAAATTGCATAAGATTTTTATTCCTTAAAAAACAAAACATAGAAATGTTGCACTTGTTTTACATTATATGAATAAAATTTTTAGATACGCAATCCATATTGTCATATTTTGTTTGATTTTTGCTGGCCACATATCTGCCCAGGACAGCTTGCAAAAGGCAAAACATAATTTTGTAAAACTAAAAGCTGGAAGTATACTTTATGCTGATGACAGGACAATTTATGCAAAAAAAGATACTGTTGTTGAATTACCTATTTCCGTAGATTTTTATATCAAACGTTATTTTGTCAATACAGATAAATTTTATGTCAACCTGCAGGAGAAAGCTTATAAAAACAGGTGGACACGTGAACTGCATAATATTATTCTTGTACCTGAAGACAGTACAAAAATTTCAGAAGCATTACTAACTCAAAAAAGTGAAGTGCCATTTTTACCATACAGGAATATGGTAATTCGAAAAATAAGTTACCAAAAACTTGATGTGTTCGGCCCGACAATTTATGAACCCAATAAACCAGCAAGAACAAGGCTTGGTGGCTTTGCTAACAAAATGCACATTAAAACCCAGGATAATGTTATTACCGATCACTTGCTTTTTAAAAAAGGAGATATAATTGATCCAAATACATTTGCTGACAATGAACGTCTGTTACGCGACTTGCCTTTTGTTGAAGATGCAAGGATTGAAGTAAGGAACATATCTGCAACTGCCGACTCTGCAGACATTGTAGTTATTGTGAAAGACAACTTTTCAGAAGGCTTTGATTTTACTACTCCCGATTTTAAAAACATGTACTTTGGTTTTTGGGACAATAATATTTTTGGTACCGGTCAGGAGACCGATAATACGATTTACAGAATCCCTGGTCAATTGCCATACTCGGGATTAAAAGGTTATTATAAAATCAGAAATATAGGAGGAACTTTTATTAATGGCCAGATTAGCTATAATGCATACGGGTCAAAAGGATATAGCCTGGATTTGTGGAGAGATTTTTTTACTCAACGGACTAAATATGCCGGAGAGTTGTTTGCCGGAAGAGTTGATACGTTTGTCAGAATTGAACCCAAACAAGACAGTTTCATTTATACGCCATTAAAAGGTACCAATTCACATTTCTGGATTGGACGCGCATTTCCAATTGAAAAGTTAGGGCTTAAAATAACAAACGTCAGTAATTTGATAGTTTCTGCCGGAATTTACAATTACAATTATACAGTAAGACCGTCAGTTTCCGAAGATTTCAGGTATGATTATCACAACCGTACCCTTCTCCTTGCAAGCTTTGCTTTCTCGAGCCAGGGTTATTATAAAACAAATTTAGTTTACAATTATGGACGTACTGAAGATATTCCTTATGGAGTGCTTCTTAAATTTACCCATGGTATTGAAGATAGTGAATTTGGTTATCGTTTATACAATTGTGTTTCTTTTGCCAAAGGCAATTATGTTAACAACCTTGGCTATTTATACACATATATTGCCGTTGGAGGATTCGACAAACAAGATCATTTCGAGCAGGGCGTATTTAAAGTAAACGGCAATTACTTTTCGAACTTATTAGTTTTTGGTCAATATAAATTGCGTCAATTTATCAGTATCGGCTACACCAAAGGCTATGACCCCGACCGGGATGAGTTTATCAATATTAACGGCACTTCTGGTATCCAGGGCTTTAGAAGTGATTCATTAAGAGGTACACAAAAATTTACTCTCGACCTCGAAGCTGTTTGTTTTACTCCATTATATCTTGCCGGGTTTCGGGTTGCTATATTCGGGTTTGCCGACTTTGGAACCGTTGGGGCTACAAGCAGGCCAATGTTTTCTAATCCAATGTTTAGCGGTTATGGAATAGGGTTTAGGTTCAGAAATGAGAAATTTGTTTTTAAGACATTTCAAATCCGCTTAGCATATTATCCTAACTTGCCGGAAAGTGCGAGAGGTGAATTTCTGACAATTTCACAAGATACAAAATTTCAATCTTCAAACTTCAATGTTAAATCGCCTGAAATAATTAAGTTTCAATAGCTGGCGGTTCTTTCTCGGCTTTATTGCTATATTCGGTCGGTGTGAACCCAAATTCTTTTATAAAACACTTACTAAAGTATTTCGGATCAGAAAAACCTACCATGTAACTTACTTCTGCAATCGGGAGTTTATTCTTTTTCAAAATAAGGGCTGCTTTTTTGAGCCTGATACTGCGGATAAGTTCTACAACATTTAAACCGGCCAGGGATTTTATTTTCCTGAAAATAACAGAATGGCTCATCCCCATGGCTTGTGTAAGTTCTTTAATGCCAAAATTAACATCCGCAATATTGAGTTCAACTACTTCCATTAGTTTTTTTAAAAACTTTTCATCTGTTGATGTGAATGTAACTTCTTTTGGCTGAAGAATGAGCTGTCGCGAGAAATTAAATTTCATTTTCTGCCGGGAATCCAGCAAAGTCTTTATCTGAGCTTTAAGTACATCGACATTAAATGGTTTTGTAATATAAACGTCTGCTCCTGTTTCCAAGCCTTCTATCATACTTTCTTCTGTCGATTTTGCAGTAAGGATAATAATCGGAATATGGCTTGTATTTATATCGGTTTTTATTCTTCTGCAAAGTTCCATGCCATCAATCCCGGGCATCATTAAATCAGTAATAATCAGGTCTGGGTTATTTTCTATTGCAGTTTCAATTCCTTTTGCACCATTGGTTGCACGCAATATTTTATATTTTGAAGAGAACTTGCCATGAAGGTATTCGAGCATTTCGACATTGTCTTCAATAATCAATATTACCGGTTTTTTAAGATCCGTTTCATTTATTTTAGAGGTTGCTTCCACCTGGGTTGATTCTTCCGTAAACAGAGCTTCTTCGATAGAGTCTTTAATAAAGAACAATGTTTCTTTTTCCTCTGGCTGGTTAAGTATTGTAACATACTCAGGATTCAAATGGGCTTTTCCAAATGGCAATAAAACCCTGAAGCAACTACCTTTTCCAGACGCACTTTCTACATCGATGCTTCCTCCGTGCATTTTAATATATTCCCTTGCAATGGCCAAGCCAATTCCCGAACCTCCGAATTTAGCAGTATCCAATTCATTAACCTGATAAAACCTATCGAATATTTTTTCAATATTCTCTTCATCAATACCTATACCTGAGTCGATAATTTTTATTTCGGCAAACCTTTTATTAACTGACTTATCGCTATTCAAATTTTTCTTTTTTGAAAAAGGCAATACATCTTGTTTCTCTTTTATTGTTATATCAATAATTATTGAACCCTTGTCAGGCGAAAATTTAAAAGCATTGGATAGGATATTATAAAATACCGTCGTAATTTTTTCTTTGTCCAACCAAAGGTTCATATTTTCCTCGTGGTGCATGTAATGAAAAGATATATTACGAACTGAAGAATATTGATTAAAAGAGATATAAATATCGTTGATTAACTCAATCAGGTTAACTTCAGATACTTTAAGTTTCAACTGGCCTGAATCAATTTTTCTGAAATCGAGTAATTGATTTATCATTTGCAACAGACGGTTCACGTTTCGGTGCATCAGGCCAAGCTGTTGCTTAATGAAATCGTCGGTTTTTTTATAAACAATGAGTTCCTCAAGTGGGCCATTAATAAGAGTTAGTGGTGTCCTCAGTTCGTGCGATACATTTGTAAAAAACTGAATTTTCAATCTCGATAATTCTTCAATTTTTTCGCGCTCGAGATGTTCGATTTTTAGTTTATTCTTTTCTGTTACTGCTATGAGTGTGTACCTGCGAAATATAAGAAGCAGGACTGCTATTGCACTGGCATATAACATATAAGCCCAGATTGTCTTCCAGGGCGGAGGAAATACTTTTATTTTTAAAATTGCAGGCGAGTCGTTCCAAATACCATCATTGTTTGAAGCTTTCACTTCAAACACATAATCGCCCCGATCAAGGTTGGTGTAAGTAACAGATCGTGTTCGTGACGACACTTGTTGCCATTGGTCGTTAAATCCATTTAAGCGAAATAAATATTTGTTTTTCTTCGGCACAGCAAAATGTATGGCTGCAAATTCAATAGTTATTTCTTTGTCGCGAAAAGTGAGTTCAATTTCATTCTTTTCATTTAAAGATTTTTGGAGAACGATCCTGTTATTTATTTTCTTGCCAATTTCAACCGGTACACCCAGGATTTTTATTCCCGTAAATACAATTTTTGGTTTAAATGGATTAACAATTATGCTATCTGGATAAAAAGCGTTTAACCCGTTTATGCCTCCAAAATACATCCTGCCTTTTGAATCTTCGAAATATGAATTATAATGAAATTCGTTTGCCTGAAGTCCGTCGTCGATATCAAAATTTATAAACTTTTCAGTCCGGGGGTTAAATTTTGATATGCCATTATTCGTGCTCATCCAAAGGTTGCCATGTTTATCTTCCAGAATCCCGTAAATAACGCCATTTGGCAAACCATCCGATTCCAAATACGATTTGAAAGTTATTTCCGGTTCGTTATTTTTAATAACATAAATTACCTTGTTGAGGCCGCCTGCTGTTCCAATCCATAGCACTCCCGATTTATCCTGGTAAATGCAGTAAACATCATTGTGGCTTAGGCTTGCCGGATTATCAGGTTCATTTTTATAGATCCTGAATTTGGCATCCAATGGATTAATACCCGGATCGATTAGCTTATTTAACCCGCCACCTTTTGTTCCAACCCAAATATTCCTATTCTTGTCCTGGAAAATTGACAACACTACATTGAAGCTTAACGAATTTGGATTTGATTCATTATGCTGAAAATTTTTATACGTATTTGTTTTCTTATTGTAACAAAACAATCCATAATTCCAGTTGCCAGTCCAGATATAGCCGTCACGGTTTTCCATGAAAGCATAAATGTATCCTGATAAAGGAAAATACTGAAAAAACGCCTGACCTTTGTTCAACTTGCCAATTGAATTGATAGTCGAGCCAATCCACAATGTACCTTCATAATCCTGAAGGAGACTGATTATATTATCACTTAATAAACTGCCTGAATTATTAGGTGCGCTTTTATAATGATTAAATACCGGAGTTCGCCAATTTGAAAAATCAATTTTATCGAGACCACCACCATCTGTTCCTATCCAGACATTATCAGATTGGCTTCCATGAATTGCTGTTACAAAATTATTACTTAGACTATTTGTGTTGCCTGGAACTGATTTGAAATGATGAAATTGCTTTTTGTATAAGTCGAATTTGTTCAAACCCTGGCTTTCAGTACCAATCCACAATACGCCGGTACAATCTTCAAAAAGTGAATTAAGCCTGTTATCGCTTATACTTTTATCGTCAATCCGGTTATTGGTGAATGTGGTTTTTGAATACTTTTTTAGGTCAAATTTCACAAGCCCACCGCGCGTTGCTACCCATAAATTATTGAACTGATCGTTAAGCATTGCGTCAACCCTGCTTTGGTTCAGATGGTAATCTCCTTTTTGCGTTACATCGTATCGGGAATAACTCTTAATTGTACCCTCTTCATCTTTATTAAAAACAACCTTGAATAAACCATATTCGAATGTTCCCATCCACAAAACGCTATCGGATTGTTGGAAAGCTGAAGTAAAATACTGAATGCCCGGAAGACTGATAAGTTTATTTTGCCGGGTACTGGGATTAAAAAGATAAAACTGGTTTTCAGTGCAAATAAGCAAGTTTCCTTTTTTTGATTCAGAAATATTTCTTATTGCCAATATCGGCCCGGTTGTTAAATTTGCATTTTTACTGATGTTTGTTAGTGATACTGAAATTGAATCTTTTATAGACATTGCAATGGCTTTGTATAACCCTTCCATAGTCCCGACCCACATGTTGCCTTTCGAATCTTTAAAAATTGCTGAGACAACATTACTATTAATTGAATGCGGATCGCTTTCCTTTTTTCGAAAAATCCAGAATTTTTCAGTTCTCGGATCATAAATGTTTAAGCCACCACCACGGGTACCAATCCATAATAAACCTGAATTATCCTGACAAAGGCTTATAACTTCATTATTGCTAATGCTGTTAGGATTATCAGACGAATTTTTAAATGATTTAAATGTATAACCATCATATTTGTTGAGGCCATCTCTTGTGCCGAACCATAAAAAACCTTTATTGTCCTGTAGAATGCAATACACGGACGATTGCGACAGTCCATCCATAATGGTAATGCGGTCAAAACTGGCATAATTGTCCTGGCCGGAAAGAATAAAAGCAAATGAGATAAAAATCTGAAACAAGAACCAAAGAAGCAAAATTCTTTAACATAGGAAATACGTTTTAGCCTGAATTTGCTGCAAATTTCGCAAAAATAAACCCAACTGGAGAATAATAACAGAAAAATAAGATATAAGGCCGGAAAACAAGAGAAATTATCTAAGTAATATTTTCTTTGTTACCTGGTTTCTTGAATTCGCAACCCTTATAAAATATATTCCTTTTGGTAATTCAGAAACATTTAATTCTAAATCGGTAAAACCAGGATTTTTATCTAAAACTTTTTTTATCTCCCTTCCAAAAATATCGAACAATTGAACATTGGAATGATCGTTTTCGAAATTTACAAACGAAACTTTAATTATGTCATTTGAGTAATTAATGCTACATTGAAATGGATCAGATAATTTTTGAACCGGCACATTCAAACTGTCTCCCGGCTTAACCAGTTTTAAATATCCGAAAACCGACGCATTAAAATAGCTTATGTTTCTTTCAGCATCAGTAGATCCGGGAATAAATACCGAACCAAACATATTCTGCCTTGAAGCCCCAAAATCATTATCGTTATAGGCCAACGACCAACCCATAAGTTTTCCGTCGGTTAAAGTAACTGGTACATTATTGCCACCGGCAACAAACTTGTCGTCAAAAACTTTTACTTCAAACTCCCAATCATAAGTGTGATCAGCAACACGTTTCATTTTGTATTTTATATTACTATCTAATCTAACTCCATTATTACAAATATGCCCGGCAGTATCGAAATGATATGCAAATGCTTTATAAGTATTTGAATAATTAGTCTCCCGTGAATTGTTTTCGTCAATAAATATTTCAATGCAATCGTAATTATAAATATTTGTGCAAACATCCGTAACATTAGCAGGTTGGCAATGTAAAGAATCGTCAATAATTTCAATTAGCACATACAGACTTTCGGGAGTCCACAATACTTTGAATTTTCCTGAATAATCTGAAGCCGGAACTGCGGGACCAATCCAAACCTGGTCGATCGGCCCAGGCTGCATTAGCCCAGCATGAATCATTGCCAACTCCGTCTATAACCGGAATTGAGGTTGTGAGATTTGCTACGTAATAACCTTCCTGTAAAGTATCTGTGACGACAGAAAAGCTATTTTGAGAAATAATAAGCAAAAATGACAATAATAAAAGGTATCTGTTGTTCATAAATATATTTTTAAGAATTTTATTCGTGTCCAAAATAAGAAAATATTTTGCAATACCCGAAGTTGAAAAGTTATTTTATGAACCGTTTTAACAGATAAATACCTTCAAAATTGAAATAATGAGTCTACACTGAAAAGTTGAAGAACCCCTAAATCCCCTAAAGGGAAATTTTTCATTCTTTTTATTTTCAACGTTTTCCCTTTAGGGGTCAGGGGTAAAAAACGTTGAAAATTAAAAGAATAGACTTTTCGGAGTGGACTCAATAATATATAGCTATTCAATATCCCTTACATGTTGCTCAAATTCTGCTTCCCAGGAAGGAGACGTGATACAAACCTGCTTTAATCTTCCTTTATAATAGAACTTTTTTCCGGGAGGGATTATCACTACATCGCCTGTTTTAACATCATAGGTTGAATTCTCGATATACCAGGTTCCTTCCCCTTCAATAATATAAAAAATGAAATAACTTTTGCTGTGGTAAAATTCTTCGAAATGCCCTTTTTCTGTTTCCTGATAAACAACAGCCGCCTGTGGACATTGTTCTTTCGAGTTGTAAACCCGCATCGACACGCCCTGTTTTTCAAAAACTGGGGCGTTTTCTTTCTTATAAATCATAAAAATTGGTTTTAATTATTTATTTACAAATTAAGTTTTATTTACAAATTAAGTTTTATTTACAAATGTCCGAATTTAGAGATCATTTTGCAGACAAATCCAGATAAATTGGAAGATGGTCGCTAAAACCGCCAATATACTTATATCCACTATAAGTCCGGAAGGGAATTTTCCCGGAATAAACTTCATCATCTTTCAACAGGTATTGCGATGTATCTATCATTGCAGAAGTTGGCAAACATTTCAGGCCTTTGTTTTTTTTGACCATAAAAGCCGATGAAACAATTATCTGATCGATTACCGACCATTTGCCTTTGTATTTACTGGTGCCTGAATTTGCTATATTTTTTAGCCAGGAGTAGCTTAGGTCATATAATTTTAATTTTTCGACAACACCTTTATAAGAAACTGCTTGTAACCCTTTCAGGATACTTTCATCGTCTGGTTCATCATTAAAATCGCCAATGATTAAAATTTTCGATTCCGGATAGGAATGAAAAACTGAGTCGGTTTTAGATTTTAGCAACTTCGCAACATACAACCTGTAAGGCACGCTTTTGTTTTCGCCACCGCGCCTTGACGGCCAATGGTTGACAAAAATATGAAGTGTATCGAAATTATTTGCTATGCCTTTTACATAAAGTATATCGCGGGTTTTTCGTTTGGTGTCAAACGGAAAATTGACCCTGATCGGGAAGTTTTTTATTGGCTTGAACAAATCCTGACGATAAAGCAATGCGACATCAATGCCTCGCAGGTCAGGCGAATCGTAATGAATAAAGTGATAGTCAAATTTTATTAGTGGCGTGTTTTGAATTAAATCAGTCAGTACTTTATTGTTTTCAACTTCCGCCAATCCAATTAAAAAAGGTGGCTGTGCGCTGTTCGAAATAATAACTTTATAAATATTTTCAATTTTTGCTTTATATCGTTTCATTGTCCAATGACGCTGCGAGCCAGGCAGAAATTCATTGTCATCTGTTTTTGGGTCGTCGAATGTGTCATATAAATTTTCGGTATTGTACCACATTACCCTAAAATCAGTTGTTATTGTATATTTTGAGTTTTTCTTTTGTTGTCCATTACATGGAATAACAAAAAAAAGTAAGGATAAAATGATACGGTAATAATTCTTCCCGAAGTTCATTTAGAACCGGAATTTGAATTTACAAACTGAAAGGCACCCAAATCGGGAGGATCGCCATTTACACGGCTAATACCATAATAATCAAACGGGTACAATTGCCCGATTTCGAAACTGCCTTTTTGCCTGAGATATATTGAACCGGAGGCAAGTGTGAAGTCGAATTTATTTTGTTCAACAGATTTAAAACCCGGGTTCGCCTGGTCAAGAATTGATGTGTTAATAAACTTGCCTGGGTTGTAGTTTGTAATTTCTGCTGCTTTACCTTTTATAAGGCAATGGTCAAACGTGTAATTTAACTGGTAACCGGGAAAACTGTCAGCATTGAAAGATGTTGATTCTGAACCGGAAATGATACAATTCCCAAAATAAGCTTTCTTTAAGTTAGCCCGAAATTTAGCAGTGTCATGTTCGTAATGGTTGGTTAACTGTAAAGAAGGTGTACTGCCACTACCGGCCAAATTATAATAATTGGCAAAAGTAGATTGGTAGAATTCGTAGTCGCCGCCATCAAATCCGGCAAAAGTGAATGTTCCGCAATTATCAATTAGGCAATTATAGGCAGTAATTTTTGCGTTAAATGCAAATATGCCGGCAAACGAATGGTTCTCTAACTTACAATTCGAAAGTTCTAAAACTGCCTGGCCAGCTTGTCTTAAAGCGCCAACAATAATCCCGGTCGTGCCATTTCTTATTGTAGCATAGTTAAATTTGCTAAGAACACTTGAATTCATGATCCAAATGCCACCATACTGACCGGGTATTTTATCATACGGCAAGGGTGGTGAATAATTTGCTATATCGAGCCTGTCACCTCTTAAAACAACAGGATTATCGAGAGTCCCATTTATTAAAAGTGTGCCTTCGACAACCAATAATGCATTTCGATGAAAATAAACGGTTGTCCCCTGGTTTATTGTTAATATGGCCGAACTGTCAACCAATACTGTATCGTAAATAACATAAGGTTTGCCAATATTCCAGGTTTGTGTGTTAAGTACTGCCCTATTTATAAGATTTATATTTTGCCCCCATGCTTCAAGTTTTACCTTCTGTAAATTGCCATTTAATTTGAAATTTATAGAATCCATGACAAGCAGCGAATCTTTCGCAGGATTAATAAATACTTGTACAAAAACATAAGCGCTATCCTTTGCCCTTATTTCAATATTCTTAACCAACGGTCCCTGCTGTCCATCTACATTAATTTTAAATTTCGAGCCGGAACCACCAGCAACCTCGATCGATGAGAGGATAACAGATTTATTGTTTTTGTTGTAAACTTTAAAATATTTTGTCGCGCTGCCGATTGATGTAAAAACCGTATCGAAATTCAACGTGTCATTCGAAAATTCAACCCGCGCACTCGAATCCCGTAAAATTATATCACGCTGACAACTTTGAAATAAAATCGAAGCAATTAAAATTAACGAGAATAGATATTTTGAAACCATTGATTATTTTTTTGTTCTATAACGAATCTGTTAAAATAAAATTGTTTTTTGCAAGATTTAAAACTTGCCACGAAATTAAATGTATTTTTTTACTTTTATGATTTATGTTCATGTGCATTTGATTATCCGGTTCTATTAAGTTTAGACGGTAGGATATGAAGTCCGGTACTTTGTAATTTAATTAAACCTGAAATGAAGGCCAATGTAAGATATTATTTTCTCAAAATTCTATTTATTAATGCCTGTTCATCAAAACCTGATAAATTTTTCCAGATCAACAATTTTTTTTCTTTTGATATAACCAATACTTTTTTATCAATTCTTACGTGCTTATTTTTCATTTTGTCTTTATCGTGTAATTCAAATAAAAAAGATACAGGCACAAAAAAAGTATTCAGGTACAACGAATCGAAGAATTTAGCTACGCTCGATCCGGCATTCGCGCGAAACTATGTTGCAATATGGCCTATTAACCAGCTTTACAACGGGTTAGTACAAATCGACGATTCATTAAACATTAAACCTTGCATAGCTAAAAAATGGAATATTTCAGAAGGAGGAAAAACATATTCATTTGTGCTGCGAAACGATGTATATTTTCACGATAATCCATTATTTAAAAACATTTCAGGCAGAAAAGTTATAGCCAACGATTTTGTGTACAGCTTTTCAAGATTATTGGATCCTTCAGTCGCATCGCCCGGAGCATGGGTTTTTAATTTTGTCGACACATCAAAAGCTGGAACAGTAAGAGGTTTCAAAGCTATAAATGACAGTGTACTTAAAATCTATCTGAAATCGCCATTTCTTCCATTTATTGGACTGTTAACAATACCTTATTGTTTTGTTGTCCCAAGTGAGATTGTGAATTTTTATGGTAAGGATTTCAGAAGCCATCCGGTCGGGACTGGCCCATTTAAATTTAAATTATGGATTGAAGGGGAAAAGCTTGTATTTGTAAAAAATGAAAATTATTTTGAAAAAGACGAAGCAGGCAATAAACTTCCGAGGATCGATGCAGTTTCTATAACATTTGTGCCTGATAAACAATCAGAATTCCTGGAATTTATCAAAGGCAGGATTGATTTTATTTCCGGGGTGAATGCAGCTTTTAAAGATGAACTAATAACCCGCAGCGGTAACTTAAACCCTAAGCAAAAAGGGCGATTTAAAATGCTGCGTTGTCCTTATCTAAACACAGAATATTTAGGAATTCTTGTAGATACCAATATTGAAATAACCAGACAAAGTCCTCTGCGTATTAAAAAAATCAGACAAGCTATAGGTTATGCAATCGATAAGAAAAAAATGATGACATTTCTGAGGAATAATATTGGGTTTCCTGCAAATTCAGGTTTTGTACCTTCCGGCATACCTTCATTTTCTGAAGAGGCCGTGAAAGGCTATGCTTTTAATCCGGATTCGAGCCGTGCACTTCTTGCTTCTGCCGGTTTCCCTTATGGAAAAGGCCTCCCGGTAATAAAAATAACAACAAGCAGTGATTACCTGGATATTTGTGAATTCGTGCAGCACGAACTTGCTTCAGTAGGTATCAGGGCAGAGATTGATGTCGTAACCGGCCTGACTTATCGTGAAATGCTTGCTAATTCACGAATGAATATTTTCCGTGCATCCTGGGTGGGCGATTATCCCGATGCCGAAAATTATTTTGCCCTGTTTTATAGCCATAATTTCAGTCCCCAGGCCCAAATTATACACACTTTAAAAACCAATATTTCGATAAACTTTACGAAGCATCACAAAAGGAAATGGATATTAACAAGCGGTTCCAATGTTACCATGAAATGGATAATATATTAATAAATGAAGCCCCGGTTATACCTTTATTTTATGATGTCGTTGTTCGGTTCACACAAAATAATATTTCCGACCTGGGCATTAACCCGCTTAACCAGTTGAACTTAAAATATGTCGAAATTCATAAAATCCAATAAAATCAGCAAGGTTACATTTTAAACTATGAAAAATATCATAAAAAGCTATGATTTATTTGATATCTATTATATGGATTTCGCCTTAAAAATAAATTACTTTAGAACAGGGTTACTTTTTAATTTTTTTGCTATTAATTGTAACCAAAGAGGGTGCATTATACGTATAATGAAGTATATTTTTCTTTAACTAATTCGTTCACTTAACATTGAGATTATGATATAAAAGAAGTACAGAAAACTTAAACTAAAAAACCTAATTAAAAATCCTAAAACCACCAAAAGTATGTATCGGCAAGTTTGGAATAAATGTCATGGCGCTGTATGTGCTGTTAATTTCTTCAGTTCAAAAGGTATCAGGTACGATTCAGTCACAGGTTTCAAATATGGGCGATACCTGATAACCGATGAAATGGTTTACAAAATCGACAGGGCAAGTGAAGTTCAGATTGCTTTTATGGAAGATGATGGGTTAACCATAAAAGCGAGTGTAAAGATTACCGATAAAGATTTCAGGAACCGCATGATAAAAGGAATAAAAGAAAATATTCCCGGTTTTGCACTTATCGATATAGATTTTCCGCAGTTTGATGATATCCCATCCTTAAAATTAAGTAATAAAAAGTCTGTTGCTATTGCAACACCTATCGCTGTAATAGGCCATCAGTTAGAACATAATAACCTTGCAATAAAGACCGGAATAGTTTCATCACATTTAAGACAAAACGGTTTAAAGTATATGCAGTTTGATGCTGCAATCGACAGGGGCAATTCAGGTAGTCCGCTTATCAACGCCGAAACATGTGAAGTTATCGGGATTGTCGGACATCGCCTGGCCAGCTTACTTGAAGGATATAAACGGATGATCCAGATTATTAATAATAACCTCTCTATGCTTAAAGAAGCTGAAGGAAAAATTAACTTGCAGGATATTGACCCAATCCAGGTGTTAATTGCAAATCAGAACCAGATTAAACACATGGCGCAGGATTTCTTTAAAACAGCTTCGATTATGTATGGTTTTGCTTTAGAGATCAACCAGGTATCAGAATATATTGACATCGCCGAGCTTGAAAAAGACAAGGATATTGAAGTTAATGTTTATCGACAATAACCTTGCGGCTACGGCATTTGTTAAATAAATAGTTCTATTTTGTGAAAAAGGCTGGCATCAAAAATGTCGGCCTTTTTAATTTGTCAGGCTGCTTATTTGCTATATTATTGTTTTATCACGATATTTGAAGGGTCAAACCAATAAATCAAAAGTTAATGCCTCTCGATACAATAATTGAATTTACTAATGCCAGTATAACCCAAAAAGACCATTTGGTATTATCTAACGTTTCATTTACAGTCGATCGTGGCGAGTTTGTTTACCTTATTGGCAGGGTTGGTAGCGGAAAAACTTCAATTATTAAAACAATCAATGCAGAATTGCCTCTTATAAGCGGCGAAGCCAAAGTTGCTGATTACAATCTTGCTCATTTAAAAAAGCGTCAGATACCATATCTTCGCAGGAAGTTAGGCATTGTATTCCAGGATTTCCAATTATTAACAGACAGAAGTGTTTATCAAAATCTGGCATTTGTTTTAAAAGCTACAGGCTGGCATGGCAAGAAAGAGATAGAGCAACGGATCGCTGACGTGCTGGAAAAAACTGATTTAAACCTGAAAGGATATAAAATGCCGCATCAGTTATCAGGTGGAGAACAACAGCGCGTTGTAGTTGCACGTGCACTTTTAAACGACCCGGATATTATCCTTGCAGATGAACCGACTGGCAACCTTGATCCGGATTCTTCGGCAGACATTGTTAAGTTATTGCAGGATATCAGTCGTAATGGCCGGGCAGTAATAATGGCCACGCACAATTATACATTTTTAAAAAAATTCCCAGCCCGAATTATGAAATGTGAAAAAGGATTTCTTACAGAATCTAAAGAATCCGAAGAGATTGATCTTTCAAGTCTTTTTATGGAATAAACTTAACCCATAAATGAATCTTCAGGAACTAAAAGCTTTTTTTAAAAGGGACTTTTTTTCAAATGTTGCAAAATTATTTACGGGTACTGCAATTGCTCAAATTATTACTTTATCCTTTATGCCTTTGCTTGCAAGGCTTTATTCACCTGAAGAATTTGGGACTTATGCACTTTTTTTCAGCCTGGTAAGCACATTTGGTTTTGTTGCTGCCGGTCGATATGAAACAGCCCTGATGTTGCCAAAGGATGTTGAAACTTCAGGAAGAATATTTATAATAAGCATAATTATTTGTTTCCTTTTTTCTTTCTTGTTCGGATTGGTGGTATTATTTATCCCGTCGGGATTTATGTATAATCTAGGACTTAAAGAGTTTTCTAAAATTTCTTTTATCCTTCCTTTAGGGGTTTTCCTAACAGGGATTTTTCAGGTCTTAACATTTTGGCATAACAAAAATAAAAACTACAACTTATTAGCAACAAATAAAATAATTCAAAACTCAACAGTATCGGCAATAAATATAACTGGTGGATATGTTCATCTTAGTTATGGCGGTTTGATTATGGGTTATATTTCTGGACAAGCAGTTTCAATTATTTCACTTATCAGAAAAAATTTTACGGAAATTGTAAGAATCTTCAGGTCGAATAAAATAAAAAGTTTAAAGTCAGAACTTATTCAGTACAAAAACTTTCCATTATTTTTAGCGCCAATGGTATTTTTAAATACCATCTCTATAAATATCCTGGTACTCTTTTTGACTGCATATTTTAATCAAACTGTTGTTGGCTTATATTCTCAAGCTTACAAAGCTATCAGTTATCCTTTGTTTCTTAATAACAACGTCATTTTCCCCTGTTTTTTTTCAAAAATTAAGTGAAACCCGGAATAAACTTAAGCTTTTTAAAATGTCTTTTTTTCTTTGTATTATACTGGGAATCATTTTATTGTTACCAGTGTTAATCTGGGGAAATGAACTTTTCGCATTTGTTTTTGGCGAAAAGTGGAAATTTTCAGGAAGCATCGCTAAAGTCCTAATACCCCTTACACTTGTTAGTTTTGCTGTAAATAATATTAGCAGTATTTTTTCAATTACCCAAAAAAACCATATTTTACTCATCTGGCAAATTATCTATTTAACTGTTTCGTGCATAATAATAATTTCCTTAAAAAACTCCGGACTTTTAAATATGTTGACATGGTTCACCTGGATTGGAACTTTTATGTATCTTGCACTTGCTTTAATAGGTTATAAAATAATGGTAGCTTATGATAAAGAAGCTAATTAGAAAATTCACATTAAGAATTTTTAAACTTTTTTACAAGCAAGGAAAAATTGAATATATCCCTGTCAGATTGGTTTTCAAATGTTTATTTGTTCAAAAATTTGTAGGTGTAAATAGAAGTGTACCCTGGCCTGTGCATTGGACTTCGCAGGTTAAGGCCTGGCAAAATATTGAAATTGGTGATGAATTGCCCGGCATAGCTATGGGAAGTTATTTCGATGGAAGAAATGGAATAATCATCGAAGAAAATGTTTGGATCGGGCCAAAAGTTTCGATGATTAGCCAAAACCACGACAACCTCAATTATACTGAATACCTTCCGGACAAACCAATAAAAATCGGCAGGGATTCATTGTTGGCGACCGGTTGTATAATTCTTCCGGGCGTTGAATTAGGACAGCATACTATTGTTGCGGCTGGGGCTGTTGTCACCAAATCATTTCCTGAAGGAAATCAAATTGTCGGTGGCAACCCGGCAGCAGTAATCAAAAAACTTTCAGATTATTTACCAAATGCCGATTATGCAAGTTTAAACAGAAGAATGAATTATTAATTAACATGAATATTTTTTTAATTTTAAAGCTTAATTATTCAAACAAAAAATAACTATGAAAACTATCAGAAATACATTTTATTTATTTGCTGTTGCGGTATTGATGATGTCTGCCTGCAAGGATTATAAAAATTCTTCAATGCCGGTTGAAGAAAGGGTTAAAAGCCTTTTGTCAAAAATGACTTTAGATGAAAAATTGCTAATGCTAAGTGGGGATACGTCTGGTTTTGATACAAAAGAAATTAAACGTTTGGGAATACCCGCTATACATGTTACTGACGGACCGCTTGGTGTCAGGTTTGGAAAGGCAACCTCTTTTCCTGCCGGAACTGCAATGGCTGCTACATGGGACACTTCCTTGATCAATGAAGTTGCTGCGGCTATGGCAAAGGAAACAAGGGCAAAAAGCCGAGATTATTTGTTAGGGCCTGTGTTTGCATTCATCGTTTTCCTTATGGTGGCCGTAACTTTGAATCGTATAGCGAAGATCCGTTTCTGGCATCGCGAATGGCAGTAAATTGGGTCAAAGGATTACAAGGCGGGAAAGTAATTGCTTCAGTGAAGCATTTTGCCATGAACGACCAGGAATGGGAACGAAACCGATACAATGTTGTAATTGACGAGCGCACCATGCGCGAAATCCATTTGCCTGCTTTCGAAGCAGCAGTTAAGGAAGGTGGCGCCTGGTCGGTAATGTCGGCTTATAATGTTGTGAATGGCCAACATTGCTCGGAAAATTATCATTTATTAAACGATATACTTAAAGGCGATTGGGGATTTCAGGGTTTTGTAGTTTCAGACTGGGTTTCGGTGTACAGTACCGAAAATGCAGCAAATGCAGGACTTGATTTGGAGATGCCTATCCCGGCTTACTTTGCAGTTGATAGTTTGAAAAAAGCAATTGCCGATGGTAAAGTAAAAGAAGAAGTAATTAACGATAAAGTGATCAGGTTGTTAAGGGCTATGTTTTCGGTCGGGCTTTTCGATAAAAGACCGGAACCAGATACATCTGTTCTAAAAGGTGAAGCGCATAAAAAACTGGCATTGAAAGCTGGTCAGGAAGCTATCGTTCTTCTTAAAAACGACCAAAAAATATTGCCATTGGACGCTTCGAAAATAAAAACTATTGCAGTAATCGGGCCAAATGCAAAATTATGCAGGACCAATGGCGGGGGCAGTTCTTATGTACAACCTTATTATTCAGTTAGCCCGCTGGAAGGCATTACAAAAAGGGTTGGTGACAAAGTAAAAATTGTTTTTGCACAAGGCGATGTTTATGATATCCCTGAAGTAAACCCTATAAAAGAGCAGTTTTTGTTTACCCCCGATAAAAAAGAAAACGGCTTAAAAGCTGAATATTTCAATAATGATAATTTAAAAGGTAATCCGGTAGCAACAAAAACAGAGAAATCGATAAACTTCCAGTGGGATTCGAAAACACCGGTTCCTGAATTAGGATTTAATAATTATTCAATCCGTCTGAGTGGTTACATCAAACCGGAAAAGACTAAAGAATGTGATATTTACACAATCAGTGACGACGGTATCAGGATGTTTCTTGACGACAAAAAAGTTATTGACAATTGGTTTGATCATGGGGCAGTTTTCGATAAGTCAACTATTAAAATAGAGGCCGGAAAGGAAATAAAAATAGTAATTGAATATTACCAACATAGCGGCGATGCCCAATTGAAACTTGGCTGGACTTACGATATGCCAGCATTAAAGAAAACACCATTGCAGGAAGCAGTCGAAATTGCCAAATCTTCTGATATTGCAATTATTTTTGCCGGACTTTCCAATAACGTTGAAAGCGAAGGCCTCGACCCTGCAACAAATGAACTGCCAGGTAAACAAAAGGAATTAATTGCAGCAGTCGCTAAAGCCAATCCAAATACCATTGTGGTTTTAAACGGAGGAATTGCACTAAAAGTTGAGCCCTGGCTAAAGGACATTAAAGGGCTTTTGGATATGTTCTATCTTGGCCAGGAAACAGGCAATGCCATTGCATCTGTATTATTTGGCGACATAAACCCTTCAGGAAAATTGCCATTTTCCTTTATCAAAGGCCCGGAACAGTCACCTGCCTGCAAGGATTATAAGAATCCCAGCCTCCAGATTAAGTATGATGAAGGTGTGTTCATCGGTTATCGCTATTTGGATAAAAACAAGTTAGAACCCGTATTCCCATTTGGCTATGGGTTGTCTTATACTACTTTTGAATACAGTAATATAAAGGTAAAAGATCTGGGTTCAAAAAATTTTGAAGTCAGTATTGATATTAAAAATACAGGTTCTGTAAAGGGAAATGAAGTTGCCCAACTTTATGTCAGTGAAAAAGTTTGTTCAGTACCGCGCCCTGTAAAAGAGTTGAAAGGGTTTTCAAAAATATTTTTAGATGCAGGAGAAACCAAAACCATTTCGATGAAACTTAAAGAACGCGATTTTGCTTTTTGGGATGTAACTACTAAAAACTGGAAAGTCGAACCAGGCGATTTTGATATTCTTGTTGGAAGCAGTTCTCGTGATATTAAGCTTATGCAAACTGTTATTATAAAATAGAGATTAGTTTTTCTATAAAATATAAATTAATGTAGGTAGACAAATTAATATATTATGAATTTTGGTGTTTTTTAGTGCTTTTGTGTTTTTGTGGCAATAATAATAAAGCCACAAAAGCTCTAAAAAGCCAAATTGACACTTAAAAAACAAAATAATTTAGATCATAGCCATTATAATTATTGGAATGGAGAACTGCAAAAGGTTCTCCATTTTTTATTTAGTAGTTTCAATTATTACCTTAAATCCGAAGGTTTGAGGTTAATTGGGA
Source organism: uncultured Bacteroidota bacterium (assembly GCA_963726845.1). GTDB lineage: Bacteria > Bacteroidota > Bacteroidia > Bacteroidales > DTGW01 > CAVSGB01. The sequence goes on from CAVSGB010000071.1 coordinate 24,538, forward strand.
GCAAGTGGAAAAGTTGGGGGATAAATATTAAATATATATTAAACATTAAGCGTTCCCTGATGTAGCCCCTAAATTCCCTTTAGGGGTTTGGGGCTTCTTTAAAATCAAACCACTCAAGTATGTTTCTAAAGTTCTTCCCTCAACTATTCTTTTTGATCCGTTAATTGGCTGAAAGTCACGGGGTGACTAAAAACAATTTTATTTATTTAAATTATTGAACTTTAATAAGTCACCCCGTGACTTGCGGGTTTTAGGTAATATTAGCAATACGAAAATTCATCATTAAGATAAATCATACGTTATCGAAGAAATTTATATTTTTACCGCCTGAAAAATAGGTATTAGCTGTCAGGATTTAGCTATTAGGAATAAAGAATGGAATTTTAATCATATTCTTATTTCTAAAAGACAATTACAAAAACTTTTAGTCCAACACCTAATACCCAAAACCTAATTGCTTAATAAAATGGAAATACCTGCCAAATATGACCCATCGCTAACTGAAGACAAGTGGTACAAATATTGGATGGATCATAAACTTTTCAAATCAGTTCCTGACAACCGTGAGCCATATTGCATAGTTATTCCTCCTCCCAACGTTACAGGCGTGTTGCACATGGGGCACATGCTGAACAATACAATCCAGGACGTGCTTGTACGCCGTGCACGTATGCAGGGGAAAAATGCCTGCTGGGTACCAGGTACCGATCACGCGTCAATTGCTACAGAGGCACGGGTTGTAAACAAACTTGCACAGGAAGGGATTAAAAAAACCGATATTGGCCGTGAAAAATTTATTGAACTTGCCTGGGAATGGACACACAAACATGGCGGTATTATTCTCGAACAATTAAAAAAATTAGGCGCTTCCTGCGATTGGGACCGTACATGTTTTACGATGGACGAAGCCCGTTCCGAAAGTGTTATCAAAGTATTTGTCGACCTGTATAAAAAAGACCTTATCTATCGAGGCATCCGGATGGTAAACTGTAACCCGCAAGCCAGGACAACCGTTTCGGATGAAGAAGTGAATTACACAGAAGTAAATTCAAAGCTTTATTATGTTAAATATAAAATTGCAAAAGGAAGACAGGAGTCCGGAGACAGGAGTCCGGATGAGTTTATTGTAGTGGCAACAACACGGCCGGAAACAATACTTGGCGATACTGCAGTTTGTGTAAACCCGAATGACGCACGTTATAAACATTTCATTGGGAAAAAAGTAATTGTTCCCATGGTCAATCGCGAGGTCAAAATAATAATGGATGAATATGTTGATCCCGAATTTGGAACAGGCGCATTGAAAATTACACCGGCACACGATTTAGCCGACTACGAAATTGGCCTGAAATACAATTTGGAAGTAATCGATATTTTCAATGAAGATGGAACAATTAACGAAAAAGGGCAATTATTTATCGGAATCGATCGTTTCAAAGCACGCGATTTGGCAGTTGAAATGCTTCAGAAAGAAGGGCTTCTTGTAAAAACTGAAGATTATACAAACAAAGTAGGTTTGTCTGAACGCACAAACGCTGTGATTGAGCCACGTCTGTCGGTTCAGTGGTTTCTAAAAATGAAAAAAATTTCTGAACCAGCCCTTGAAAATGTAATGAACAATACCATTAAACTTCACCCTGAGAAGTTTAAAAACACCTACCGTCATTGGATGGAAAATGTAAAGGATTGGTGCATCTCGCGCCAATTGTGGTGGGGACACCAGATTCCGGCTTATTACATGCCTAATGGCGAATATGTTGTTGCTGAATCACCTGAAGAAGCTTTAAAACTTGCAATCGAAAAAACCAGGAACCCAAACCTTAAGATATCTGACTTGCACCAGGACGAAGATGTGCTGGATACCTGGTTTTCTTCGTGGCTTTGGCCAATTTCAGTTTTTGATGGAATACGCTTCCCGGATAATGCCGATATTAAATATTATTACCCTACCGAAGTTCTAATTACAGCTCCCGAAATACTTTTCTTCTGGGTTGCACGTATGATTATTTCAGGCTATGAATATCAGAAAAAAGAACCATTTAAAAACGTTTACCTTACCGGGATTGTTCGCGATAAATTGCGCAGAAAAATGTCGAAATCGCTGGGCAATTCCCAGGAGCCGCTCGATTTGATAAGCAAATACAGCGCAGATGGCGTTCGCATCGGGATGTTGTTTTGTTCCCCGGCAGGAAATGATTTGCTTTTTGATGAATCGCTTTCAGAACAAGGCCGGAATTTCGGAAATAAAATCTGGAACGCTTTCCGCCTGATTAAATCCTGGAATGTCGATCCTTCAATTCCCCAGCCCGAATATGCAAAGGTTTCGGTCGAATGGTTCGAAAACCAGTTAAACAAATCGCTGATTGAAATCGAGGAACAATTCAATTCTTATCGGATCAGCGAAGCATTGATGACAGTCTATATTTTATTCTGGGATGATTTCTCATCCTGGTATCTCGAAATGATCAAACCTGAATACCAAAAACCAATTGATAAATCAACTTTTGAATCAACGATAAACTTCTTCGATAAATTATTAAAAATCCTTCACCCGTTTATGCCTTTTATTACCGAAGAAATCTGGCATTTGATGGAAGAAAGAAAAGACGGTGAAAGTATTATGAGTACAAAAATGCCAATTTTTAATAATCCTGATGATAATATATTATCAGAATGTGAATTTGCACAAGAAGTGATTGTCCAAATAAGAAATATTCGCAAAAACAAAAATATAGCAAATAAGGATATTGTTGATTTATTTGTTAATGGATCAAGTAATAATTCTATTAAACATTTTAAGCCTGTCATTATAAAATTGGCAAATCTTGGTAAAATAGAATTAACTGATAAAAAAGTTGAGAATGCAGAAAGTTTTAGAATATTATCATTTGAATTCTTTGTTTTTACCGGAATAAAGATTGATGTTAAAGCTGAAAAAGCTAAAATAGAAGAAGAATTGGAATATACAAAAGGGTTTCTTGATTCGGTGATGAGAAAACTAACTAATGAGCGTTTCGTCATTAGTGCACCTGAGCAGGTGGTAGCAATGGAACGCAAGAAAAAGGCAGATGCAGAGATTAAAATTAATTTTTTGGAAGAAAGGTTAAAAGAATTGAAAAAATAAGGTTGCTATTTCTGAAAAGTTGCTGTGTTTTCTTTTTCTTTACTTCAATTTTTAGCGTAAAATGGATTTTCATTCTTCATTTCGCAATTATATTTTAAATAAGACATTTTATATATTTTTGACTGTTTTATTGGTGTCATGCAGTCCGAAAATAAATCCGGGACGCATGCATTATGACAGTTTCAACGATATATATACATATCCTGTAAATGGTTATAACTTTTCACTACGAAACCAAAACAATGAAATAATTTGCAGGAATAATATAGATAGTTTTTTGATAAAAATAAGCGGGAATGATTTTCTGTACGATTTTAGCAGAATAACGGAGAATTCGATATTTATAAATAATGAAGACGCTGAATTGGTGAACCTTTATAGCGGCATAACATGCAGCCTCCGGATGAAAAGTATTTCCGCAACAAACTTTTTTATTAAGGAATTGAAAAGAAAATATCCGGATGCATATAAATATACTGATCTGTTGTTTCTCGAAGGCTTGAAATGGAAAATGCTTTCAAAACAAGATTCGGCAAAAATATATTTCAATAAATTTTTAAATACTTCCGGAAGCAAATATTCATTAAGGTTTAGAGGATATTATTTCTCAGATAGCGCGTATATTCAATTTACAAACGAAAGGCAATTTGCCCGTTCTTTTCTTCGGTGTGAAAAAAAAGATTCGGTATCATTTTTTAAAAACGACATTTTCCCAAGGTATTATTATGAAAGTTTTTCGCAGGGATTTGTTTTAAATCGTGAAGATTTTGGAAACAGGAAAATTATCCCCGGGTTAGCGATCGAAATTGGAGGCAAAGGAGATTATTTATATGGGGTTGGCTGTAATTGGCTTTCAACTCAAAATATGGTTATTGGTGGACAATTTTCATTTACCCGTTATAACATTGGGGCAATGGCAGATGTTCCGCTTCAATTATACAAATCTGCCGAAAATGGTTTTGGAATTAAATTTACTCCATTGATTTATTATCAATATGTACGAAAAACCGAACCTGTTTTTGAGATTAATGCTGGCTATTTCAATCCCGGGGCGGGCTTATCGGTTGGATACCACTTTAACCAAAAGGTTTATGCTGGTGCGTCATATCTGTATTTTCTGTATAATCAATACAACAAAGTTTACCTAAAAAACAAAATAATTGATCCCATTCAACAAAACGAATTGGACATTAGTTTGTATTACCAGTTAATAAAAGGCCTCTCAGTTAAAGCAGGAATAGTGGACGGTTCGCCGGTCTTTGGGCTCACATTGACCGGAGCTTTATTAGGATATGGATTTAAGACTAAATCACTATCGTTAAAACCTGAAATTTATTAGCGAAAACTTTTCAGCTTTTTTATTATCCAAATGATTAATTCTTTATTTGAGGTGCTATTCACCTGACAAATTTTATTTTCTTGAGTAGCTTTGTGAAAACTTTGCGATACTTTGTGCTATAGCTGTTACACAAAGGTCACAAAGAATACATAAAGTAACACTAAGTTAAATCTATTTTTATGAATTTAATATCCATGCACATGTGTTCACAACAAGGACATGAACCCCAAGGGCTCAGCAAAGCTAATATAACAGGGATGTTTAGTTGCAAATCAAGACTTGCGACTCAACTTAAAATATTTTAACTTTGATTCAAAATTTGAAATGAGACAATTAAATATTATAGATAGGAAACTCAATATAATTGAGCAATTAATAATTTTAAATGATGATAAGGTTTTTAAACAAGTTGAGAATATTCTTAATAAATCATTACACCGTCCAGATTTAAAGCGTTTTTCAAAGAGTGATTTGATTAAACGGTCCAAAGCATCAAATTTAAATATAGAGCAAGGTGATGTATTTTCGCAAGATGATGTTGAAAAATTATCTCAAAATTGGTAAGAGATGAAGGTTTATTGGACAAAGTTTGCGTTAAATTCACTTTCTGAAATTTATAAATACTATAAGGAGAATGTTAGTATCGTAATCGCAAGTAATATTCGAGATAGTGTGATTGCAAGTGCTAAGCAATTGGAAAAACATTCCTTATCTGGTCAAATAGAGGAATTACTAATTGTTTTATCTGAAAATCATAAATATTTAATTCGAGGTAATTATAAAATAATCTACAAAATTAAAAATCGTAAAATTTATATAACAGATGTATTTGATACAAGACAAGATCCTGACAAGGTTATAAAAAGAAATAAATAAGCTCAGTAACTAACATAGGCTCACAAACAATGCGGGTTTCAGATAGATTGCATGCGCAGTGGCATTTGTGAGGAGGCATTGCCAGCGGACAAGGGACGCGTACCGAACCCCCGCACTGTTAGTAGCCCCAAGCGTTTTCCTTCGGTGACCCAGCGGGGTTCATTCGAATCAACCATAAGATTATTAATTGTTTAAACCACATATTCGAATGAATAAAAGGTTTCATATACAGGATATTATTTTATTTCCGCTTTCATTATTATTTGGAATTATAGTTTGGATGCGGAACCGGCTATTTGATTTAAATTTTTTAAGGTCGAAAGAATTTGAAATACCTGTCATCTCGGTTGGAAATATTTCCGTTGGCGGGACTGGCAAAACACCACATGTTGAATATATAATCAGGCTTCTTAAAGATGAATCCCGATTGGCGATGCTTAGCCGCGGTTATAAAAGGAAAACAACCGGATATGTTTTAGCGGACACAAATTCTACTTCAGATGATATTGGTGATGAACCAAGGCAGGTAAAACAAAAATTCCCGTATATCTCAGTTGCAGTCGATGGCAACCGGGTAAGAGGGATAACAAAACTATTAGAAACAGAAAAAGGCCTGGAAGCAATAATTCTCGACGACGCTTTCCAGCATCGATATGTAACAGCCGGTATGTCTGTACTTTTGGTAGATTACAGCTATCCATTGAAAAACGATTTTTATTTGCCTTACGGACGACTGCGCGAGCCGGCATCCGAAAGGGCAAAGGCCGATGTTATTATCGTTACAAAATGTCCTGCCAGGATAAAACCTATTGACCGGCGATTGATGGAAAAAGATTTGATAATGTTTGCATATCAAAAGATATTTTTCACAACCTTTCTGTATGGAGAACCAATCCCTGTTTTTGAAAACTTTGCAATAGAAACTTCTTTAGAAAAAATTAAAAATATAAACCCTTCTGTCATGCTTCTTACCGGGATTGCGAATCCAGTGCCGCTTAAGAAGTTTGTCAATTCATTCAGCAGTAATATTGAAGAATTGATTTATCCCGATCATTATACCTATAATGCAAGCGACCTGCATGAATTGATTGTGAAGTTTACATCAATTTCACAAAAAGAAAAAATTGTGATTACAACAGAGAAGGATGCAATGAGGCTTCAGCATTTTAGCGATCTCGATGAAGAGATAAAAGCAGCAATATATTATATTCCAGTTCACATTGAGTTTCTTGAAAATGAATCAAAAGACTTTAATCATATAATTACAAGTTATGTTAGAAACAATAAACCAGACAACATCCTACATAGACCAAAAGATAAAAAACAAGCCTGAGATAGGGATTATCCTTGGCACCGGGCTTGCAGCTTTGGTAAAAGAAATAGAGGTTGAAACAATCCTCAGCTACGAAGATATTCCAAACTTTCCGGTATCTACTGTTGAAGGACATTACGGAAAACTTATTTTTGGAAAACTGGGTGGAAAACAGGTTATGGCAATGCAGGGACGCTTTCATTTTTATGAAGGTTATACCATGCAACAGGTTACATTTCCTGTAAGGGTCATGAAATTCATGGGAATTGAAACCCTGTTTGTTTCAAATGCAAGTGGAGGAATGGATCCGTCGTTCGAGGTAGGAGATCTGATGATAATCAACGATCATATTAATCTGCTTCCAAATCCGCTGATTGGAAAGCATTATGCTGAGTTTGGCCCGCGTTTTCCCGATATGAGCCATCCATACGATAAAAAGTTGATAGAAATGGCTGAGGTTATTGCAAAAGAAAATGGCATCGAAATTAAAAAAGGTTGCTATGTCGGCGTAACCGCCCCACGCTTGAAACGCCAAAGGAGTATGAATTTTTTAGGGCCATTGGTGGCGATACCGTTGGTATGTCGACAGTTCCTGAAATTATCGTTGCAAGGCAAATGGGCATGAAATGTTTTGCTATTTCCATTATAACCGATTTGGGCGTTCCGGGCAAAATAAAGGAAGTTTCACTTGAAGATATACTCAGAGCTGCTGCAAAAGCAGAACCTAAAATGACTTTTCTTATTAAAAAGTTGATCGAAAGGATTTAAAATCTCATAATTGCCTGAATTGAAATATCAGATTTCCTGTTGCCATCGATAGTTTCCGGGCCTGTACCGATTTCTTGTTTATCCGAATAAACTACAACACAGTAACGGGCACTTAAATCGAGATATTTTTTAGGATGATAACGCAACAATAAATAAGCCCGCGAACCTTTGCCATTTAATGAAGATACGCTATAGGAATAAATTAAGTCGTTTTCATAAGCATAAATGCTGCTTTCGTAACCATCGGTCTGGAATACTGCATAACGTGCTGCTACCGAAAATGGTTTTTTCTCAGGCCTCCAAACAAAATCCTGAAAAATTAAATATCCGGTTTGATTTGCTGTGGTTTCTTTATTATATCTTACAAGTTCAATCCTGTTTCTAAGCTCAACAAATTGAGACAATTTGTAAGAAACAGAAAACCTGCATTTTTGTAAATTAGTATTAGCAAGCGCTGGTGGATCCGGGGACATTGCTTTGCTGTCTTCCTGTTTTTGCAAATAGCTGTACCTCAATGAAATATTTGAGTTATCGGATGCCGCTGCCTCCGTGATGTCATCGGTTTCAAGACGGGTGCCGATTTTATCGCGCAGCGTGGCTAACAAGGGCGCGTCCAGTTGCGCCGGGTCGGCGCGGAGGTGAATCTCTGCTGTGAGAAGCATTTTCCAGAAGTTCGGTACTTCTCCTGAAGCTTGGCCTTGTTCGGCAGGAACAGCATTCCTGCGGATGTCGTTTGAAGTTCAATTGCATCACTCGGTAGTTGCGTGTATTGCTCAGTTGTCGTTGTCTTGATCCACGTAATAATGAAAAATCTTCATGTCGCCAACGTGCTTTTCCAGCAATACACCAACTGAACCAAGCAACAGGGAAATAACCATTTGCTGGGCCGGAAGGCCCTGCCCAAAGATGGCATGGTCTGGTGCTGGCCTAAAAGCCTTGCGAAGGCAAGGTTCAGCTACGGCCCGCCCGTGAAATCCGACGATCAAGGGCTAATCCACTTGCCTGCCGATGTGAGCGAGTTAAGGGTCTGGTTCTCGATCCTGTAGTACCGAAAAAGGATGATCGCAAGGTCCACGACGAGAGCGTGCGAACACCTTCCTTAAGCGCAAGAGGCTGGCCGGGCATGGGGACGCCGCCACAAGGGGACGGCAGTTTCTCGCTCGATCTTTTCGATCCCAAGATGCGACTGCTGCCGGAATTCCGGGGATCGTCGGTATACTGGCTCTATCACGATAATTATCTCGCTGCCAAAGTCCTTGCGAAGAGCCATCCCGAAGTGGCCCAGAAGATCACCAACGCAATAAGTGACTTCGGCATCAAAGAATCTGGCAAGATCGAGATCGTCTTTGGCGAGGCCAGGAATCCGTTTCCCTTCCGGCATTTCCAACTCAACGAGGTGCGTCGGATCGGCAACAAACTGGTCAAGACCGAGGTCGTAACCGATCATGTGATGGATGGCTGGGACGAATATGCGGACCTGTTGTTCCTTGCTGCCTTGGCGGAAAATGAGCCCGCCAAGGCACGCCAGCATTTCGTACATGGAATGGCGATGTGGGACGGTAAAGGGTTCAATGACCGAGTTGCACGGAAGAGCGGCGTCTATGCCACGTATAAGCTGGCCCTGGCCGTCCTCGCCGCCGCCCGGTTGGACAAGCAATCTGACGCCCTGGCCGCTGTCTTAGAGCGGCTCCTGGCCCAGCAGGGCAGAGATGGCGGTTGGATCACCGATTACGACAAGACCGGGAATGGCCGCGGTGCGCGAGGAACTGAAGGGCGTCAAGGGAAAGCGGTACTGGCGGTCGGTGGACGAACTGGCCAATACGGCGGAGTTTCAGGCGGCGGTAGAGAAGGAGTTTCCCGGCTCGGCGCAGGAGTGGGTTGACCCGGTTTCGCGGCGCGGCTTCATGAAGCTGATGGGCGCGTCGCTGGCGCTGGCCGGCCTGGCCGGCTGCACCAAGCAGCCCGACGAGCCGATTTATCCCTACGTCAAGCAGCCCGAAGATCTGATCCTGGGCAAGCCGAATGTACTTTGCCACGGCGCATCCGTTTGTGACCGGCGCGGTGCCGCTGTTGGTCAAGAGCGATCAGTTCCGCCCGATCAAGATCGACGGCAATCCCGAGCATCCGTATAACTTGGGCTCGTCGGACCCCTTCACCCAAGCAACGCTGCTGGAC
>CAVSGB010000072.1:0-10339 GCA_963726845.1 uncultured Bacteroidota bacterium
GAAAGGTTTGGGAGAAGGATAAAATTAAAAACATACTTCTGGGAAGCCTTTATTATTTAAAAAGCATTTTAAAAGTTGAACACGAGCTAAATATTGACTTTATTGATATTTTGGGCGAAAGGGAAGTTGGTAAATATTTCTGTGCAAAGTGCGGAATGTTCTTTGAGTTTGGGATCAGGCGTGAAGGTGTTACATGTCCTTTAATGTCTCAAAAATGTATGTTCGACCCGCAGCATATTGACAAAGTAAATTACACTTCAGATAAATTTTTAAAACAGTTTACAATTACACCCGATATATACAAACGGTTTATCGAAAGTATCAAAAGTAAAACTGATTTTTCAGGTAAATTAAATGAGATTTTGAATGAATGGAAAATTACCGATAATCAGGAAAAAATAATGAAAGAATTAGTATAAAATATTATATATACAATGACACAAAATAAAAACCATTGGTATGATGGTTGGTTCTACGTTAAAATTATTGCTCCCAATCAGGATAAGCTATTTGGTCAATTAAAAAATATCATCAGCCCTCAATCAACAATAATTGACGTTGGATGCGGAACAGGTCGTTTGGCTTTTGCCCTTGCTGATAAATCTAAAAGTGTACTAGGTATTGACTTATCGAAACGGAATATCGACAGAGCTAATTTTACGCTACAGCAGCAGATTAACAATAAAATTTCATTTCATCATGGCACTGTAAACGAAATAATAGATAACGGACAAATTAGTTTTGATTATGCAGTTCTGACTTACGTTATCCATGAAGTAGATGAAGTCGAAAGGATAAAGTTATTGAGAACAATATCCCATGTTGCTAATAAAATTATCATAGGCGATTATATTGCTCCTAAACCACTTGGGTTTGAAGGCAAATTAAGTAAAGCAATCGAATTTCTTGCAGGTAAGGAACATTATAGAAACTACAAAAGCTATATGGCCAATGGAGGAATTTATTATTTGGCAAACAAAGTAGGATTAAAAATTATTCAGGAAGTAAATGAACGGCCATCAACAAATCATATAGTTGTGTTGGCAAAATAAAATAATATAAAATGGAAACAAATAAACTTTATAGCCCTTCAGATATTAAAACAATGCAATTAGCTGATAGTGCCCGTTTACAAGGCAAAAACAGGGTTGAAGAAATTAAGAACTATGCAAAATTGGCCGGTTTGAAACGCATTGGTATTGCTAATTGTGTTGCTCTGCAAAAAGAAGCCAATCTGTTGAAAGGTTCACTTTCGAATGACTTTGAGGTATTTTCGATTGATTGCAAAAATGGCAAATTACCATCTTCGGAGTTCCTTGGTGCTGATGCCAAAGGCATTTCGTGCAATCCTGCCGGACAAGCCGAATATTTAGCTGAAAATAAAACCGAGTTAAATATTGTAATGGGCTTATGTGTTGGGCATGATATAGTTTTTTCGGCTAAATCAAAAGTACCTGCCACTACTTTAATAGTGAAAGACAGGGAACACAAGCATAATCCTATTGAAACATTTAATATATCATAGAAATCTCTTTAATTTCTTAACTTTTAAATTATTTAGTATGAAAAAGAACATGGGTACCATTGACAAAGTAATCAGGATACTGGTTGCAGTCGTAATTGCTATTTTATTTTTTACACACGTTATAACAGGAGTTCTAGGAATTGTGCTAATTATTGTAGCGGCAATTTTTGTTCTCACAAGTTTAATAACTTTTTGCCCGCTTTATTGGCCTTTTGGCATCAGTACAGCGAAAAAGAAAGAATAGTTTTGCTTCAATTTTCTTCAATGAATAAGCCCGAAAAATCATTTTCCCTTTAGGGCTTATTTTTAAATCTATTAATTGTAATAAAAATATCAACCATGAGAGTAAAACATTTTTTCATATTTATACTTTTAACATCGTTTGCAATGCTTGTAAGCGCTCAACAAATTATTCCAATTAAATCTACTGATGTACAAACACAGTTGAAAAAAGATAAAAGTTGGGTAATTCTCGATGTTCGCACTGCCGATGAATTCAAGGAAGGCCATATAAAGGGTGCAATAAACATTGATATTAAACAATCTGATGCATTAAGTAAAATTGATAAACTCGATCATAATGCCAAATACATTGTTCATTGTCGGACCAATCTTCGCAGTAAAATTGCTGTTGACCACATGGCACAAAGTGGTTTTTAAACAGTTTACCAGATGACAGACGGTTTTAACGGCTGGAAAGAAAATAATTTGGATGTTCAAAAATAAAATCAGTTAACCTGTTTAAGCCTTCAATAAAAAGTATTTTAATATATATCTTGCAACTACAAAAATAGCTTTGTAGTGAAAAATCAAAAAGTTAATCCTTCATTAACCGATTTATTCCTTTCATTCTTTTGGCTGGGCCTTACTGCTTTTGGTGGCGTTGCCATGTCCGCCCATGTTCGAAAACATATTGTGGATAAAAAGAAATGGTTAGATCCAAACACATTTGATTCAGGCCTTGCCCTTTGTCAGGTTATTCCAGGGGCTATTATTATGCAGTTAGCCGCATATATTGGCTTAAAGTTAAAAGGCAAAAAAGGTGCAATTGTCAGCTTTATTGGTTTTGGGTTACCGGCATTCCTCATCATGTTCATTCTGTCCGTTATTTATAAACATTCCAAAAACATTACAGGTGTAGAATTTGTATTAAACGGTTTAAGGGTAATTATTGTGGCTATTGTTGCCAACGCTGCTTATTTGTTTGGCAAAAAGAATTTTAGTAATTTAAATGATTGGATCATTGCATTGATTGCTGCAGGTTTGTTCCTTACTAAATTGCACCCTGCACTGGTATTGTTTGCAGCAGCATTATTAGGCTTGGTATTTACCAAAAAAGAGTTGGAACAACCGGAAAAAAGGGTCAGGTCAAAAACATTTAAATTCTTTCTATGGTTGTTACTCATCGTTGGAATTTGTGCAGGGATTTTATTCTTTGTGAATAGAGAATATTTCATATTGGCAACCATTATGTTGAGGATAGACTTATTCTCATTTGGAGGTGGATTAGCTTCTATGCCTATTATGTATCACGAATTGGTTGACTTATTTGGTTGGTTCAATGAAAAAACATTTCTGGATGGTGTTATATTAGGCCAGGTAACACCTGGTTCTATTATTATCGCAGCCACATTTTTTGGATACATGCACTTTGGTATAGTAGGAAGTTTACTTGCAACTGTATGTGTATTTACTCCATCCTTCCTTATCCTGATGGGTATGATTCCTTTTTTCGACAGGCTCAAATCTTATCCTCAATTCTATAAAGTTATAAATGGGATACTTTGCTCATTTGTTGGATTATTAGCGGTTGTAACCTATCGTTTTACCATTGGTATACATTGGAACTTTGTTAATATTGTAATTACTCTTGTTGCATTTGCTTTACTTATAAGGAAAGTAGATGTTATTTGGATAGTTCTTGGAGGAATAGTACTGTCCATCTTTTTTTAAACTATCAAAAGCGTAGTTTCTTAATCTCCATTTTACAAAAAACATAAAAAATATTTTACTTAATCGTAAAATTACGATTAACGTTTCGTATATTTACGAATTATAATAATGTTACATCGCATAATGTTAAAAAACAACTTTTTAAATAAGGTAAATTCAAAGATTATAATCCCTCTGTTGTTATTGCCAGTCTGGTATTTAATATATCATTTTCTGCAACCTTTAACCGATTGGCTTATATATGATGTTTCAGGAATGGCTAAAGGAACACGCTTAACCGAAGCAATACGCTTCTTTGTATTCGAGTTCCCGAAAGTCTTAATGTTATTAACCCTAATCATTTTCTTTGTTGGTATTGTCCGTTCTTACTTTTCACCCGAACGCACCCGCAAGATATTAGAAGGCAAATCACAATTTACAGGCAATGTATTGGCAAGCCTTTTAGGTATTGTTACCCCGTTTTGTTCTTGCTCTGCAATTCCTTTGTTTTTAGGTTTTGTTGAATCGGGCGTACCGCCTGGTGTTACTTTTTCATTTCTAATTGCAGCCCCAATGATTAATGAGGTTGCAGTAATTTTACTCTTTGGTTTATTTGGTTGGAAAACAGCACTAATATATGTTGTAACTGGTTTAATAATTGCAATTACAGCCGGTTGGATAATAGGCCGTTTAAAGCTCGAAAAATGGGTTGAAGATTGGGTATATAAAACACAGGTTGGAGCTAATACGCTTCAGGAAGAAAAACTAACATTCACCGACCGCGTAAAGTTTGGATATATCGCAGTAAAAGAAATTGTAAGTAAGGTATGGATTTACGTTGCCATTGGCATACTAGTAGGGGCTGGCGCTCATGGCTATGTTCCAGAATCTTTCATGGCTTCACTCATGGGCAAGTCAGCTTGGTATTCTGTTCCTTTATCTGTTTTAATCGGTGTGCCTTTATATTCCAATGCTGCCGGAATTATACCCATTGTCTCAGTTTTAATTGAAAAAGAGGCTTCACTTGGCACGGCATTGGCATTTATGATGTCTGTAATAGGTTTATCGCTTCCCGAAATGATTATCCTGCGTAAAGTTCTTAAACTGCCTTTAATATTTACTTTCATTGGCATTGTTGCCACAGGAATAATGATCGTAGGCTTTCTTTTTAATGTAATCTTTTAAATTGATTTTCAAGTAACATATTTTCAAATTGATACATTAATAAATTAATAATATGACACATCCAAAAAGCACCAATTATAAAGACGAAGAAATTGCCCTTGCCCGCTTTGCTAAGGCTTTGGGGCATCCTGCAAGAATAGTTATAATGAAACAACTGGCTTCAATGACCGATTGTTGTTTTACCGACATTCTGAATGAATTGCCCATTGCACAATCAACTGTATCGCAACATTTAAAAGAATTGAAAGATTCAGGTCTTATTCAGGGCAATATAGAACCACCAAAAGTAAAATACTGTGTAAACAAAGAAAACTGGAAAGCAGCACAGGAATTATTTTATGATTTCTTGGGCAATCCAAAAACAGAAGTCAAAAAAGCAGAATGTTGTTAAACCATTAAATACAAAAGTATCATGACAATAAAAGTATTAGGCACAGATTGTTCTAATTGTAAGAACCTTGAAAAAGCCACACAAATAGCCATTACAGAAATGGGTATCGGTGCAGAAATAATAAAAGAGGAAGATATTCAAAAAATTATGGCTTATGGCATTATGCGCACACCTGCTTTAGTCATTGATGAAAAAGTGGCCTTATACGGGCGTGTCCCATCAGTAAAGGAATTGAAAGAAATTATCACCAAAAGTTTAACAAAATAATTCAACACTCATTAAATATCAACTTTAAAACGAATAAAATCATGAAAAACTTAATTCTTGCAATGGCTTTCTTGGCCATCGGATGCAATAGTTTTGGCCAGCAAAAAGGTGCTGACAAGTCAGCTTCAAAAGATGCTAAAATTCTTGTTTATTTTTTTCACGGCACACACCGCTGTATAGGTTGTATTAATGCTGAAAACGGCACTGTTAATGCACTAAATGCATTATATAAAGCGCAACTTGTCAATGGTACAATTAAATTCGAGTCTCTTAATGTCGAAGAATCCAAAAACAAAGCTTTGGCAGAAAAATATGAAGCTGCCTGGAACAAATTAATTTTTGTAAAAAACGACAAATCAGGGCAAACAGTTGAATTAACAGAAAAAGCATTTGCCTATGGTACAGACAACCCTGAGGAAATGAATAAAATTATCAAGTCAACGGTTGATAAAATGCTGAACTAGCTGTTATGGAATATTTACAGCATCTACTCGAAAGCAGCACTACACCATTTTGGACTGCAATCATACTTGGGCTTATGACAGCCATTAGTCCATGCCCTTTGGCGACCAATATTACAGCCATTGGTTTTATTAGCAAGGATATTGTAAACAAACGGAAGATATTTATAAATGGGCTATTATACACGTTAGGCAGGGCAGTAAGTTATACATCGCTTGGCATTATGTTGTATTTCGGTGCAAGCAAATTTCATGTTGCTAAGTTCTTTCAGGTATATGGAGAAAGGTTCTTAGGCCCTCTTTTAATAGTCATTGGTATTTTAATGCTCGATATTATAAAAATCAAATTTCCTGCATTTAATAAGTTATCCGACAAGTTTTCTAAAAATGCTAAGAAAGGTAGTAGTTGGAGTGTATTTTTATTAGGGATAATCTTTGCACTTGCTTTTTGCCCCTATAGTGGCGTATTGTATTTCGGTATGCTAATACCAATGTCTATTGCCAGCCCTTCAGGTTTATACCTGCCTTTTATATTTGCCATTGCTACAGGCTTGCCTGTTATCATTATTGCTTGGTTGTTGGCTTATAGTGTTTCAAGTGTAGGAGGCTTTTATAATAAACTAAAAACATTCGAGAAGTGGTTTAGGATAATTATAGCTGTACTTTTTATCATTGTTGGGCTTTATTATTCATATATCTTCTATCTAAAAAACTAATTTAAACTTATTCATTTTTAAATAGTAGTACAATGGAAACTAAAAAATCATCTTGCAATTGTTCTTCTAGCGGCGAAATGCTGGTAATGGCTTGTTCTGGTGCATCTGACATTGGTTGCTTATCTGATAAAGTGACTCGTAAATTACGTGACAACGGGGTTCGCTCTATGAAATGCCTTGCTATGGTCGCATCCGATAACCAACAACTTATTGAATCGCTTAAAACTGCCAATGTTCTTATCATTGATGGTTGCTCTGTAGTTTGTGGTAAAAAGATTATGGATAAAGCCGGTTTAACCAATTATGCTTATTTGCGTCTTACTGACCACGGTTTTCAAAAAGGACAATCGCCTGTAAATGATGTAAATATCAATGCTGTTTACGAAATCGCAGGGACTTATTGTTAGTCCCTGTTTAATTAACTTATTTCATAACTAAAGTTCAAAGATCATAAGTTCATGCAAAGAGCTATCATCATACCGGAAAAATGTAAAAGCTGTTCACCTTGCCTTATTGAATTACAATGCGAAACAAAAGCAATAATCAGAGAATCAATCCATGATAAGCCCTGGATTGACTTTTTTAATTGTACCGGGTGTTTGAAGTGCAAACCTGTTTGTTCGAATGAGGCTCTTGATTTTATTACCCAGCCTTGCACTGGTAAACCAAGAATGGGCTGGTAGTAAAGAAAAAATATTTTACTCAACCCTCAAATTAAATATACACGCACCCAACAGGGCTTTAAATCCAGCCATTTGGTAAAATTGTTTTTGTTATATTTTGAATAAGGTAATTTGCCAAATTCTCCCTGTCTTTAAAGCACTTCCACGCAATCCATCCCTACTGTTGTTTTTTTCTGTCACACTTTTTGCAAGCCATCACATATGCTGCACATAGCCATCCTCGAACCTGCGGTGTCTAAGAGCAGCCCAAACGCTCAAAAGCAAAAAGCCGCTGCACTCCAACCACCACCATCGTTCCGCTTGTGCCAGAAAAAAACAACCCAAAGCTATTTTACATAATGTGGTCTTATATAACAGCCTATTTAATGGTATAAAACCTTGTGTCCGGCTGTCATATAAGCACATTATGTACAAGGGCTTCGCCAAATAGCCGCACGCCATCACACGCCTTCACTCCCTTCTAAAGCCCCATCCGCCCTTTCAATGGTGCAGGGCATATTTTATTAATAGCCTTTTGCTTGCAGTATATGCCTCTTTCTTCACTCCATTACACTTCGGTTTCCGTTACGTTCGTGCCTCACTTCACTATACCCTTCGCTCCATTCCGTTCATCTTTCGGCATACACTTCAGCAACCCACGGCAAGAGTAGCTCCATTCACTTCATTCCACAAATCCTATCCCAAAGCTTCATTTCACCGCTGCCAAAGCAAATTGTTTTGTAAATTATTCATAGGTAATTTGCTTTGTCAGCAGTTCAATTGCGCTCCAGCGCCTTTGCTCCATTCCGTTCAGTCGCTACCCTTGCCTTTTGCCCACCCAATAAAGCGGTATGCCCTGCCAGTCGTTCACCCCAAAAGACAAAAACAAAAAACATTGTTGAGGTTAGTAATATTCATTAGCAAATTGTCAAATAATGAAATCAGCAAATTGTCCTACCCACACTAAGCGGCCACTATTTCGCTACACACTTCACAAACTCTCCGTTCGTTCCTCACTTCTTTGTTTGCTCGTGTTCGCTTCTTTACTGTCCACTTACTTTTTTGCCTTCCCTCAAAATCAAGGTATTTGAAAGCGGTATATGAACATATTCTTCAAAAAATAAAAAAGGAAAGCAAATTAGGCGGGGCGCCCTCAAAGCCATCGCTCAAAGTTTTTTCAAGGTCGCTTCGGGTTTTGTCGTTTTTTTTGATAATCTTCTTGATTTTTTAAGGCATCAAATAAAACGCCAAAAACCTTGACAAAACACATCGCCCCGCCTGTTATATGGCTTTCTTTTTTTTCTGGTTTTTTTCTTTCTTCTTTTGAAAATATATGTGTGCGAAGCGAAAAATATTTTAATCGCAGAAGCTATGCAAACATTTATCGTAAAATCCGCATCCACAAAAGAAGAAATCCGAAAACCACATTTCTTCGCCTTAAATAAGGGCATGAATTCTGGTAAACCAATTTTATTTCCTTGTCCGAATTGCTTTAAAATTGAAACCGAAACCGAAGAATTTAAAGAAACACTATACTGGGTGTCTTTTGCGCTTTGGAGAATTAAGGCTTTTCATCCTTATTTAATCGGTAAGGTACCTATGTAAAGATTGTAAACACCGATTTACAGTTGAACAAATAGGAAAACCTAATGAAGTTAAAAGAAATGCTTTGATCTTATATTTAGAGGGACTAGGTTTTAGGTCAATAGGAAGATATTTAAATGTGAGCCATGTTGCCGTATTCAATTGGATAAAGTCCTTTGGGGAAAAGATAGATGAATTCAGAAACCCTGATGATATTGAAGTAATAGAACTGGATGAGATGCATACATATATTGGTTCAAAAAAAAACTACTGTTGGATATGGATTGCTGTTGATAGATATGGGCATAGGTTTATCAATTGCGAAATTGGCACACGAGGAACTGAAACTGGGAAAAAGCTCTGGAATAAAATTGAAAGGTTCTCTAAAGGAATAGTGTGTACAGACTATTGGAAAGCGTATAATGAATTTGTGCCGGAAGGACAACTGGTCCAAACCAAAGCAGAAACTTATACAGTAGAAGGCTATAATAGTCTTTTCAGGCATTTCTTGGCAAGATTAAGAAGAAAAACAAAATGTTATACTAAAGCAAGGTTGTAAAGACTTTGAATTAATAGCGCTTTAAATAACATTAGCCTGCTAAATGGAGGGCGTCTTCCTTTTGTTAAGTCTTTATCTTCATTGTTAAAGGCTTTATTTAATGGACATTCAAATATCATCCAGTCAATATATTCGTTGAGCTTTTGAAGTGGATCGCCAAGTCTGGTGAGCTTTTCCATCAGAAATTGATCATCAAATAAACCGAGAGGATTGATATTTTTCATAGTTGAATAAATTTCCATGAAAATACGTAACTTTCACGAAAATTTCAAAGTTATATTATTAACAATCAAATAAATATATTAACATAGGTTATTAGAGATGCCCATAAGTTAAACTATAAAACCAAAATTTATGAAAAACAAATTCTCATTATTTAGAAAAATATTAACAGGGTTAATATTTTCTACCATAATGTTAAACATTACTTATGGCCAGAAGTATAATAAAGATAATATAGCTTTATGTTATTTTACAGTGATGGCAGACGAAGGCCTCGGTTTAACCGTTGATAAAGCAATGGAAAATAGCGTTTATGACAGGGTAACAAAAATATTGGCCGACACTGCAGGTATCAGTTTAAAACCTGTTGATTTTTTAAAAGGCAAAGTTGCCTATGATTTTTATGATTACCCCCTCGTTGGCGGTAAAAAAGCTGCAAAATCAAATTTAGCAGATAATTATTTAAGAATTTGCATAAATATTGACCGGACTGGTATACAGAGTACAAGCGAAAATTCATCAACAATTTCAGGAGTGACTGTTGGATCGAGTAAAATTAAAGTTAAAGTACGTGTAAAAATGAATATTGAAGTTTTTGATAAAACCGGTACTGCAATTATTGATGAAACGTATGTTTCAAAATCGAAAAATGAAATAGAATTTGAATCGAAAGATATCAAAGTCGGAAACTTTTCATCAAGTACTTACAAGCATAACGATGAATCCACATTTCAGGGGTTACTGGATATATGTTTAGTAAGCCTGGCAAATAAATTAAAATAAAGTAATTGATTAATACAACCTGTCCCCAATTGCATTTTTAAGGTTAAAAATA
>CAVSGB010000073.1:0-15615 GCA_963726845.1 uncultured Bacteroidota bacterium
AGTTTGTTTTCGTAATCGGTAACCGGAATAGCCAGCAAATTATACTTCGAAATTATTTCGGCAAGCGAATCTATTTTATCATCATCGAAAACACTGATCGGGTTTTTCTTCATTATTTCCTTTATTTTGGTGTGCGGTGCTGAAATTACCAAATCGCGCAGGGAAAGTGTAGCAATCAGTTTTTCATTTTTATCAATTACAAATAAATTATAGAGAACTTCCATTTCAGGTTTCTGGAGACGGATTTCGTTCAATGCGTCTTCAATGGTACTATTTTCTCCAAACGAAAGGACTTCGGTCGTCATCAGGCTGCCTACCGTTTTATCAGGATATTCAAGGAGTTCCCTCACTTCATCTGAAGTTTCGGTTTCCATTTCCTGCAATAGCATTTCAGCTTTTTCATCTTCGAGCTCGTCGATAATATCGGCAGCTTCATTTGCCGGCATTTTTTCAAGAACATCCGCAGCTTTTTCAATCGTCAGGCTTTCGATAATATGAATTTGCTCATGTGTTTCGAGTTCCTCAAGAACATCGGCAGCGACTTCTTCATCGAGTGTTGCAAATACAGAAGTTTTCGAAGCTTTGCCCAAATCTTCAATTATATCAGCTAAATCGGACGGGTGCAACGTATGAAGCTTAGAATATGATTTGGATAATTTTATGTTGAGCTTTGTATAATCTACTGCCGCAACATCGTCAAAAAGAATAAATTCTGAAGGTATTTTGATGCCTATTAAAGAGAATATTGCCCTGATAGGTTTCACAATACCAATCCGGCGTAATAATCCCTCAACTCCTATATCTACTGCAATTGCAAAAACGCCTTCCGAAATAGCAACCATCCTGATATCGTTAACCCTGACTACTTTTCTACCGTTGATATCTACAATCTGCTGGTCTAAAATGCTTTCGCCCAATAAAAGGTTTTGTTTAGCAATTTCTTCGGATATTTGCTTTGCACCAGTGCATGTAATGTGGTAACGTTTTTTGAGCTTGATAATTGAAATCTCAGAAAAGCTAAATTGCCCTTTCGATTTAATAAAAACTGTAGTCACTTTAGGCCTTACAGGCTCAGTCTCGTCAACCCGGATCTGGTCGATGTTAATAGCCAAATCTTTTAACCGTCCTAAATAAACATGATTTTCATCATGTACTTTACAGCCAATAATACGGCTAAAATAAAAGGTCGTTTTTGAAGTCATAAGTTACCTCCTCCTATTTTTTGGATATAGAAGGAAGTCATTCGGAAGAAGACAATGTTTTCCTTCTACATCAGGGTTTCACAAAATAATTCGCAGGGCCATCGTCCATAATGCAAGCAGAATTGATTACCATTTGCAAAACTAAATAATTCTTCTAATTAGAAAACAGAATTATTTCTAAAAAGTTCTTAAAAATAAATCGAATATCTGAAGATTTGAAAAATAGAAGTTTTGAAGAACTGAAGGACTGCATATTTGCACATCTGAATATTTGCGCTAATTCAAATTAAAAGTGAAATTTATAGTATTCACATATTTTTGTACATTTGTGAAAACAGAATAGGGAATATGATTTTATTTAAGTCTTTTAGGAAAAGTTTTGGGAACTCGATACTCCGGCGAAGACTGAGAAATCGCAAGAGGGAAAAATCCATGTTCAGTTTCGAAAGTTCTAAAATTGTTGGTGTTGTTTTTAAAACCGATACACAAAGCGACTTCGAATTGGTCAAACGATTTTTGCATTTCCTCTCCGATCAGGATAATAAGGTCGTTGCATTATGTTTTGTCGACAATAATAAAGTCCCTGATTACTATTTGTTACGCAAAGGGTTTAATTTCTTTTCAAGAAATGACCTGAATTTCTTTTTTATTCCCAAAACTAATTTCATTGCTGACTTCATTGAAAAACCTATCGATATGCTTATTGACTTAAGCATAGATGACAATTTTCCCCTCAATTATATCAGCAGCCTTTCAAATTCAAAATTCAAGATTGGTAAATTTCAGAAAGAACGGAATTGCTTCGATGTAATGATTGACAACAAAAAGGACAATAGCGTTGAAACCCTTATAGAACACATCAAACACTACATTCCGGTATTATACGGGGCAAATTGAATATTCGGGAAATTACTTACCGTTTATTTTTTTCGACAATGGCAATGTCAGGAACAATGTCAGCGATATTATTATCATGTAAATTGATAATGCCAATCCTGTTGAAAGTAAATTAAAAACCAGAAAGAAGAATCCAATACTCAATACCCTGCCAATAGCAGTTATCAATTCTAAATCGAAAATATAAGAATAATAATCCTTTTTATCAGAAAATCTCAATTCATCAATAACCTTCATAAACGTAGCCCTGAAAGGAAAATTGATTAATGGGTCAGCTACTGACATAAGTATTATAAGTACTGACATTGCTATCAAACTGTTCAACCCGATAAAAAAGCTAAAAAATATTGCCCCGGTTAACAATAAAATAATGCCTGTTCTTATAATTCTTGTCCTGTGTTCAGATCCGGAACGGCTACTTAGAAAATAAATTATTAAAATTGCCATTATGGACCCAAAAGAATATAAAGAGCCAACCGAACTTTCATTTCCGACATATTTCATAATAAATATAGGGGGCATAGCAATCGATGCACCCTGGTAGATTGCAATGTAAATTCCCATTAACCGTGTATTATTCCATGTTTTATTAAATCTAACATAAAAAAATTTACTTGTTTTTGCATTAATAAAATGTTCTTTAATAATAAAAAGTGAAGCAAATAAAATCAACACAAAAGCAATGATTAAAATTGATTTGTATGCTACCTGGACAGTGAACCAGCCATGTTTTATACTTGTACCCAAATACACACCTACCAAAACCGGTATTAAAATACGGCCTGCATTTATCAATATATAATCGAGACCGGCAAAGAAATCACGGTTGCCGTCATGTGTGTTTGTAACTGTAAGAAAATTGCGGGAAAACCAATAAATGCCATTGCCAATCCCTGTGAACAATCCAAAAATAAAAATTAATGTGGCATTAAGAAAGCCTAAGGGCATAAAGAAAAGAGCAGTTATAGAAATAAACAACATGGCCATTCCTACAATTAACTGGTTCTTCACATGAAAAAAACGGATGAGAAAACCATTTATTGCAAACCCGGTTATGATACCAATAAAATTAAACAGGTTGTATAGCAGGTTGTAACCTATGTTCCCTTTAGAATTGTTAAAAATAAAAGTATTGGAAAAAACAAGGTAGAATGGGCCAAACAACCCAAATAACATATTCGATAACAAAAGTTTTTTTGCCCCGGTTGTAAAAACATCAAACTTTGCTTTCTGCTCTTTAAGAAATATCAGGATCATTATTTATTAAACTTTTCGACATCGGGCCTTGGAAGTATTGGCATTTGCCCATAACCTTCAGGCTGTTTCTGGGTCTCGATTTTTTTTATAAATAAAGCCGGTGAAGTAGCTGTAACAGGGATACTCCCTGACTCAGCCCCGCAATAGCCTGTGAAAACACCTGTACTATCACCTGTCCCTTCAATTTCAGAAAATATTGCCAGTGGTGTACCAATAAAATTTACTCCCCGGACTAATTCATCCGGCCTGCCATCTATAAATATTTTATAAACCAAAGTGGGGCTAACATTAAAAACATTTGGAGAATAGCGGCTGGTCATTGTAAACCCTCCAACGACCTGATCGATTAAATAGCCATACTCCATGTGTTCTTTTTTACATTCACTAATTAATTTTTTTCGAAGTTCTTTATTTGTCAACGGTTTTTTTGTTTCAACAATCAAATTCGACTGTCGCGAAACCGGTGCCATTCCTGCTTTTGCACGGCCATGGCCATTTGATTTTGGAAATCCTTCAATAGGGCTGCGCGACATCAAAAAGTTTTGCAAAATTCCATCCCTGACAACTATTACTTTCTGAGCTGCCACTCCCTGATCATCGTATTTGTAATAACCAAACATATCCTGGCTTGCAAACCTATGCAAAGTCGGATCACTAATAACGCTCATGAATTTTGGCAATACAAAATCATTCAACTTCGATTTAAACGTCTGACTGTCAAAATCGCTTTTCATTCGCTGGCCTTCAATACGGTGACCGAATATTTCGTGAAAGAAAACGGCAGCAGCACTGCACGACAGGATTGCCGGCCCTGAGTATGCATCAGCAATTGGCGCATTGCGCAGATTTTTTAATTGAACAATCATTTCACTTATTTCTTTTTGAATCAACTCATGAGAAGGCAAGCCTTGTGGTGTGAAAGAGACAATCGACCTGAAAATTGGAACCGAACTTCCATCATCAGCCTTTGTAATTGCAACTATCTGTAGCTGGCAATAACTCGAATTTTGAACAATTTGGCTTCCATCAGTGGAAATAAAATATTTTCTTACTGAAATAAAAGAAAGTATAGCATCTGCAGAAATTACTTTGTCATCAGCCAAGAAAGGCTCTGAGTATTGTTTCAAACGTCTGATCCATTCTTCACGGTTGCTAAATTTAATATTCGAATAGTCTTCATAATATATCTCAGGCTTCTCGATTGAGAAATCTGCAGATTTTGAAACTTTGAAATCATTTTTCATTCCGCTCTGCACCTGATTAAAAGCATCCACTGCATTCCGATAAGCGCTGTGCGTTGCCTGCCATAGGGTCATTTTAACAGCATCGGAATTATTCTCGAATGGCAACCTGGTAACAAATGGTTGCGATATCGAACCTGTACCAGCAATATCATGAGAATTATCAAAATCATAATTTCCCACTTTCACAGTGCAGGTCAGTATCCTGTCGTTGTCTTCGTTTTGCCCAACAAGGCTGCCAAAGGATGTGCTTAAAACAACCGTATTGATATCGTCTACACGGTAATCAATATAATAAGGTGGAATAGATTGAGTTATTAGCCCATCTTTCTCACGGGCAATTTCTTCAGAAAGAATTCTCATCAGTGAATCCTGCGCAAATGAGGTGTTGCAAATAATAATAAATAGGAGTAAATTAGTAAACGCTTTTATTTTAAACATAAATTACAAATTTGTTAATGTGCCAATATGCCAATTTTTGTGAATTCAAAAAAATTCTTGCAAGCCCAAAAGTAGTAAAAAACATTTAGAAAAATTTTTCATCCGCTTGTCAAATGTGCAGCAATTATTGGTAAATACTGAAATAATGACACTCTTTTACAATAAATTAAGACATATTTGAAGTAATTTCAACAATCAAATAATTTGGCCAGGATTTTGAGCCATATTTCAAAACATATTATAAAAAAATTATGAACCTTAACAATTTTACAATTAAAGCACAGGAAGCCATTCAACAGGCATTTATGATAGCGCATGAGCACAATCAGCAGGCTATCGAAACAGGACATCTGATGTTGGGAATAATGCAGCAGGCTGAAAGTGTAACAAATTTTCTGTTAAAAAAGTGTGGCGTAAATGTCACTAATTTCTTGCAGATCGTTGAAAAGAATAACGACAGCTATCCTAAAGTTACTGGCGGCGATCAATATTTATCTTCAGAATCGACTAAAGCGCTTCAAAAATCAATAGAAATATCACACAAATTTGGCGACCAATATGTACCAACAGAAGTAATCCTGCTTGGTTTACTCGATATAAAAGATCAGACATCACAAATAATGAAAGATGCAGGGCTCAATGAACACGATCTCGAACTGGCAATTAAAGAAATGCGTAAAGGTAGCCCTGTCAACTCGCAAAGTACGGATGATACTTACGATGCCCTAAACCGATATGCAATAAACCTCAACGAACGCGCCAGGCTTGGAAAACTTGACCCGGTAATAGGCCGTGACGACGAAATCAGGCGTTTGCTTCAAATACTTTCAAGAAGGACCAAGAACAATCCTATTCTGATTGGCGAACCTGGTGTCGGGAAAACGGCTATTGCCGAAGGCTTGGCCCACAGGATTGTTGCCGGCGATGTACCCGAAAACCTGAAATCGAAATTGGTGTATTCGCTCGATATGAGCGCCCTCATTGCAGGTGCAAAATATAAAGGTGAATTTGAAGAACGTCTGAAAGCAGTTGTTAACGAAGTAATATCTTCAGATGGGGAAGTAGTCTTATTTATAGATGAAATCCATACTCTCGTCGGAGCGGGCAAAAGCGAAGGCGCTATGGATGCCGCCAATATTTTAAAACCTGCATTATCGCGTGGCGATTTAAGGGCAATCGGGGCTACCACGCTCGATGAATATCAAAAATATTTTGAAAAAGATAAAGCGCTCGAACGTCGTTTTCAGATTGTTATGGTGGATGAACCTGACAGGCTCTCGGCTATTTCTATTCTTCGCGGATTAAAGGAACGATACGAAAACCATCATAAAGTTCGTATCAAAGACGAAGCTATCATAGCAGCTGTTGAACTATCACAACGTTATATTACCGATCGGTTTTTGCCAGACAAAGCCATTGACCTGATCGACGAAGCTGCCTCCAAACTTCGTTTGGAAATGAATTCAGTTCCCACGGAAATCGATGAAGTGGAAAGAAATATAAAGCAGCTGGAAATCGAACGCGAAGCAATCAAGCGAGAAGGCGATAAAGAAAAATTAATATCACTTTCAAAAGAAATTGCTGATTTAGATGAAGAAAGAAAAAAACTTCGGGCAAAATGGCAAAGTGAGAAAGATATTATAGATCAAATCCAAAAAAATAAAACTGCAGTCGAAAGTTTTAAATTCGAGGCAGAACAGGCAGAACGGGCTGGCGAATATGGGCGCGTTGCCGAATTGCGCTATGGAAAAATCAGGGAAGCTGAGACTAATATTTCAAGACTTAAAACTGAATTAGAAAAAAACCAGGTTGAAACTGCTCTGATCAAAGAGGAAGTTTGTACAGAAGATATTGCTGAAATAGTTTCGCGATGAACCGGTATTCCTGTTACACGTATGATACAAAGTGAAAAAGAAAAACTTTTAAACCTTGAAAACGAACTTCACAAACGAATAGTAGGCCAGGATGATGCCGTTGCTGCTGTTGCCGATGCTGTGCGTCGCAGCCGGGCAGGGCTACAGGATGCCAAGAGACCAATTGGTTCTTTTATTTTTCTCGGAACAACAGGCGTTGGAAAAACAGAACTTGCAAAAGCTTTGGCTGAATTTTTATTCGATGATGACAACTTGTTAACACGAATCGATATGTCGGAATACCAGGAGCGCCATTCAATATCACGCCTCATTGGTGCACCTCCGGGTTACGTAGGTTACGATGAAGGTGGTCAGCTTACCGAAGCCGTTAGGCACAAACCATACTCAGTGGTACTTCTCGATGAAATTGAAAAAGCCCATTCCGATGTATTCAACATATTGCTGCAAGTACTCGATGATGGAAGGCTTACTGACAACAAAGGCCGTGTTGTAAATTTTAAAAATACAATCATTATAATGACCTCAAATATAGGCTCGCACCTAATACAGGAGAATATCGGAAACATGAACGACTCCAACCGCGAAAGATTGATGGAACGTACTCATATAGATGTTCTTAATTTATTGCGCGAAACCATCAGGCCGGAATTCCTGAACCGGATAGATGATATAATTATGTTCACTCCTTTGACTAAAAAAGATGTTGAGAATATCGTAAAACTTCAATTCGACATTATTAAAAAACAGGTTGAAGAATCCGGCATCGATATCAGTATTAGCAATGCTGCAGTTGAATGGCTTGCCGAAGAAGGTTTCGATCCGCAATATGGAGCCAGGCCGGTAAAAAGGATGATCCAGAAACACCTGCTTAACGAACTTTCAAAACAATTATTGGCAGGGAGTGTCAGCAAAAACCATAAAATCCTGGTCGATAGTTTCGGAGAAGGATTGGTATTCAGGAAAATTTAATTTGTTGGTATCCGGAGTCTGGAATCAGGTATCAAGAATCAAGTATCCGGTATCGTGTATAAGTCTCCAGGAAAAAGGATTGAATTAAACTTTGAACTTTTATTTCCATATAGAATTTCATTGCATTCCAGTCATTATTGTAGTAATTTTGAGTAAAATATAAAAAATATGGGACTTGTTTATGCCAACATAGAATTGATAAATTCCGGGGATGTAGAAGTTGCCAGAAGAGGGTTTATAAAGAAGAATGAAATAAGAAAAGCCCGGGTTAAAGCCCTTGTTGACAGTGGCGCATATATGCTCTGCATAAACCAAAGCCTGAAAGAACAACTCGGGTTACCGTTAATAGATACCCAGGTTGCAGAACTGGCTAACGGTATGAAAGAACGTTATGAAATAGTCGGCCCGGTTGAAGTAATTTTTGAAAACCGCAGCACAAGTTGCCGTGCCCTTGTTTTACCAGGTGATGCAGAAGTATTGCTTGGCGCAATACCAATTGAAGATATGGATGTTATTATCGATCCTAAAGACCAAAAACTTAAAGTACATCCGTTAAGGCCTTATATTGCTCAAAAATCGTTGAAATAAGTCAAACTATAATTTTTGCTTTGCCAAACCCACCAATTTGAATTTTATTCCGTAATACAAAATATCAATAAAATGGTTAACGGATTTTGTAAGTAATGAAATATTTATTAAGATTAAATCTAAATAAATCTAAAATCTCATTTATTTTCAGATTAAATAGAAATTAACATAAAATTTTCGGAAATTTATTGCTAAATTATGATTTAGAAAATTATGAGAAAGGTATATTTTGTATCAACTATAATTGCAGCCTCAATTTTGATTATCGTAATTATAAATTCCTGTAGGCATGCAGAAATAACTTCTCTTGCAGATTTACGCACCGTATATTTTAATGAAGAAATTCTTCCAATTTTTGTAACCCAATGTGGAAGCTCTCGTTGTCATGGAGGTAGCAACGAGAAAAGAATGAACTATACTACTTATAATGGTATCATGACTGGTATTACGCCCGGTCAGCCATATAATTCAAAAATTTATACAGCAATTATTGGAGTTTATTTAAATAGTATGCCGCCAGGTAAACCTATAAATGAAAACCAAAGGACCTTAATAAAAGTTTGGATAGAACAGGGGGCAAAAAATAATAGCGAATCAGATACCATTACAAAAAAAGATACAACCAAAACTATTGTTCCTGTTGGTTCAGCTTGTTTTTCAAGGGATATTTTGCCAGTTATTTTAGCAAATTGTTCAAAATGCCACAACTCTTTAACAAGTTATAATGGAATTATTCAAATAGTTAGCGCTGGTAATCCATCGAATTCTACCCTTTATCAAGATATTACTGCAAGTGGATCAAATGCAATGCCCCCAAGTTACAAATTGCCACAGGTGAATATTGACAGTATTTATAGCTGGATTAAAAATGGTGCCACGAATGGTACTTGTTCCGTAATTTGTGATACAACACTTTACAATTTCGGCGCACAGGTAATGCCGATATTTAATACAAATTGTATCGGTTGCCACAGTGGAAGTTCTCCGCAGGGAAATATTTTATTAGATGATTATACATCAATTACAGCCGCTGTGAATAATGGAAAACTTCTTTCAAGCCTTAAAAATAAAACGATGCCTCCAATAAGCCCTTTAACCGAATGTAATACTACAGTAATTGAAAAATGGATAAATTCAGGTGCTAAGGATAATTAAATGGAAATAGAATTTTAATAATTGGAAATTCAAATTTTTATGAAAAATATATTTAGTATTGTAGCAATCATAGTTTTAACTGTTTCTTCCTGCTATTACGATAGCGATGAAGCATTATTTCCAAATCTTTCCGCTTTAAACGGACAGTCAAAATGCGACACAACGAATGTTACTTTTTCGGGAACAATAAAACCTATGATCGATCAAAATTGTAACTCGTGTCATTTTGCAGGAAATGTTGGGACTAATAATATTTATCTTGTAACATACAGTGATATTTCAAGCCAGGCATCCTTAATTTATACATCAATATCGCTTACTCCGGGAACTTCTAAGGGAAGTGTGAATTTTATGCCAAAATATTTGACGGTCCAGCTTGATTCCTGCACTTTAAAACAATTTAAAAAGTGGATGGTTGCCGGAACACCTAATAATTGATTAATTAGTAATCAACAATTAGTAATGAGAAAAAACTTAAACAAAACATTGAACATCGAATATCCAATATCGAACATCAAATATCGAAAACAAATTGAAATGAAATTCTTAAAACTATTCGCTGCATCCCTGCTTGTTTCAGGCTCAATTTCTGCCCAGGACGATTTGGAAAATATCCTTAACAGCCAGGTGCAGGATACTATAGATTACACAACGGCCACGTTCAAAGCCACCCGCATCATGAATGGACAGTCGGTTGAACGCATGCCCCAGGGCCAGCTCGACTTCAGAATACACCACAGGTTTGGGGCAATTAACGAAGGCCCATATAATTTCTGGGGCGTTGATGAAGCATCCACTCATTTCAGTCTCGAATATGGAATTACAGACTGGATCATGGTTGGCGCCGGTCGCGGTACAAGTGAAAAAACTTATGATGGCTTCGCCAAGTTCAGCCTTTGGCGGCAATCGACAGGTAAGGTCAACATGCCGGTAAGTATTTCCTGGTTTTCATCAGTGGCTGACCAAACTCAGGATTATCCGGCCAACAACAATGAATATCCTTATTCTACCAGGATTTCTTATGTAAATCAACTATTGGTGGCCAGAAAATTCAATAAGAATTTTTCATTTCAGTTAAGTCCTTCTGTTGTACATTATAATATGGTAGCAACTGAGATCGATCCAAATGATTTATTTGCATGTGGATTTGGCGCAAGATATAAACTCACCAACAGGCTTTCGATAAATGCAGAATATTTTTATGTATACAAACCACATGCAGCTTACCTGACACCACAAATCTACAATCCATTTTCGATCGGAATAGATATTGATACAGGTGGCCATGTTTTTCAATTAATTATAACAAATTCCCAGGGAATGATTGAAAAAGATTTTATTGGCAGGACGACAGACAAATGGAATTCGGGAGGCATCCATTTTGGGTTTAATATTTCCAGGGTTTTTGACGTGAACCATCATAAATAGAATTAAGAATTTATTTACAATCCAAACAAATTTAATTATGAAAAAATCAATTGTTCTTATTGCAATACTTTTTGTATGTACAATAATTTCAGCGCAAAACAGATACCTAACGAAAAATGGGCATATTGGTTTTTATTCGCATACTGCTATGGAGGATATTAAAGCTGATAACAACCAGATAGGCAGTATTCTCGACATTGAGAAAGGTGAAATCCTTTTTACTGTATTGATGAAATCTTTCAGGTTCGACAGGGCTTTAATGGAGGAACATTTCAACGAAAACTATGCAGAATCGGATAAATTTCCTAAGGCTTCGTTCAAAGGAAAAATAACAAACCTTGCTGCTGTTGATTTTAAAAAAGCAGGTGTTTATAGCGTAGATGTTGAGGGCGATATGACAATGCACGGGGTTACCAAACCTCACAATGCAAAAGGAACTATTGAAGTAAAAGGTGAAAATTTACTTGCAAAGGCAAAATTCAATATTAGTTTAAAAGAATATGGAATCGTAATTCCCGACCTGGTAAAAGACAAAATTCAGGACAGCATGGAAATTACTTTGGACATGGATTATGCACCAATGAAAAAATAGTTTTCTGCCAAATCTAAGTTTTAAATTTGAATTGCCAAACCAGAGTGCTTTGATAATCAGAAACATAGAAGTTGGGTAGTGGGTTGTGTGTAGTGAATGTTGGGTATTCAAATAATCGCTTTAATTTAAAATATAAAATTTGCAGATGCAAATCAGCACATTAGCAAATTAACACATTAGCACATTAGCACATCAGTACGTCAGCAAATCAGCAAATAATTAAGGCATAAGCAACGAACTGTCTCCATAACTAAGGAACCTGAAACTGTTTTCGAGAGCATAATTGTAAATCGCACTCCAGTTCTGCTCACCGACAAATGCAGCAACAAGCAGCAATAATGTGCTTTTCGGCTGATGAAAGTTTGTTATGATACGTTGCACTGCTTTAAATCTGTAGCCAGGTACAATCATGATCTGTGTTTGGGCTTCAATTGCTGATTTTCCGGATTTTTCGAAATGTTTTAACAATGCAAGCAACGATTGTTCTAAAGTATAATTATATTCTCTTTCATAAACTTCCCATTGCCCGACAAAGAAATGATTTTCAGAATTATTAATTAGATTGCAACCGATTTGATAAATACTTTCCAATGCCCGCAGGGAAGTTGTGCCAACAGCCGTAACATTCCCAACATACCTCAGCAATTTTATAATTAATTCCTTTTTTATGAAGAAATGTTCTGTATGCATTGAATGCAAAACAGCGTTGTCTTCCTTTACCGGTTTGAAAGTACCTGCGCCTACATGCAACGTGAGATAGCAATAATCTATATTATCATTTTCAAGTTTTTCGAAAACTGCCGGTGTGAAATGCAAGCCGGCCGTTGGCGCTGCAACCGAACCGTTTTGCATTGAATAAATTGTCTGGTATCGCGTGCGGTCAATTTCTTCGCTTTGCCTTTTTAAATATGGTGGGATTGGCGTTTTTCCTGCAATTTCCAAAATTTCTCCAAAAGATAAGTTTTCAGGTCGCCAGGTAAAGCTTATCAACTGCCAATCGCCTTTGTCCGCTTCATTTAAAGCCTGTAACTTAATTTCTGTTCCTTCAAAATTTAAATTAAATTCAACTTTTCCTTCCTTCCATTTTTTAAGGTTTCCAATTAAACATTTCCATTTGCAATTTTCGGTCTTTTGAAAAGCCTCGTAATAATCTTCAGGTTCGACAGGCTCAAGACAAAATATCTCTATTTTAGAACTGGATTGTTTTTTAAATTGCAATCGGGCCTGAATTACGCGAGTATCATTAAATATCATTAAACTCCCGGAAGGAATATATTGATGAAGGTTTGAAAAGATATCGGATTCTATTTTTCCTTTTTTAAAAACCAGCAATTTTGATAAATCGCGGTTTTCGAGCGGGTACTTTGCAATTCTTTCGTTGGGTAAATTGTAGTTGTAATCGCTAATAGCGATGTATTGTTTCATCTCTGTCATAAATGGTGCAAAATTAGTTAATTTTGCATCCTGAAAATAAATAAAATGGATCTTAGAAAAGGCGATAAGGTTAAATTTCTGAACGAATCTGGCGGTGGAATAATAGTCAGGATTATTGACAGCAAACAAGCGCTAGTTCAAATCGATGACGGGTTTGAAATTCCGGTTCTTATTACGCAATTGGTAAAAACCGAATCATCAGGCGAACGCGCGTTCGAAGCAGCAAAACAGGATTTCAAATTAAAACCTGGCGAGGTAAAACAGAAAACAGAAAAGCCTGTCTTTGCAACTGTTCCTACGCAATTGGCTTCGAAAGAAATTTTAAAGCCCCTATTTGCAATTGCCCATGTTTCGGAAAAACTCGATTCGGACAATTCAAAATTTGAATTGTATTTGCTGAACGATGGTGAATATTTTATTTATTACATTGTTGCGTTAGAAAAATTCGAAAGGTTGCAATTGCTGGAAAAAGGTGATTTAGAACCTGAAATGAAAGTTTCTTTAGGAACATTTCAATTCAACGAAATTCTGGCTTTGGATGCAATTGTATTCGACATGTTTTTTTATGACGAACGGGAATACCATTTGCAGCAACCTGTTCATTACAGGTTAAACCTGAAATCATTGAATTTGCTGAGGCAGGAAAATTATAAAGACAATGAATATTTTTATGAACAGGCTTTGGTTTTGAACCTTTTAAAAACCGGAAAGGATGATGCCGATTTAAAAAAATCAACTTTAAAGAAAGATGAAAGCAAAACGCCATTGAAGAAAGTTGAAGCAAAAGAACCTGATATTGAAGTTGTAGATTTACATATTGAGGAAATTGTTGATAATCCAGGTACACTGTCGAATGGTGTAATTATAAATGCCCAAATGGCGCGGTTTACAACTGCTTTAGAAGGCGCAATAAATGGTAAAACCAAAAAAATTGTTTTTATTCATGGCGTTGGTAATGGAAAGTTGAGGTATGAAGTCCGAAAAACACTCGATTCAAAATATAACCAATACCAATACCAGGATGCATCGTTTGCCGAATATGGCTTTGGGGCAACAATGGTAATGCTGGGAAAATAGATGTTCGAAGTTCGATAATCGATGCTCGATAAAAAATAAAGGATACTTCAAACAGGATTTTAGGTGGTACAAACAAAAAAATTGAACTTAAATAAATACTTGAAAAAAACTGATTTTCGAAAATCCAACATCGAAAAACGAAAAACGAAAATGCGGGCCGTTCTATCGCTCTGCCTTGTAATTCGGGTGGAGAGGAAAGTCCGGGCAACAAAGGGCGCCATGCTTCCTAACGGGAAGATATCCGAAAGGGTGTAGCAGTGTAACAGAAAATAACCGTCCCGGTTTGTCGGGATAAGGGTGAAAAGGCGGGGTAAAAGCCCACCGGTCCTGGCAGTGATGTCGGGAGCCGTACGCCTCATGGGTTGTAAGGCCATGTATATCTCAAGTCCCGATAAATCGGGAACAGAATTGCCCGTTCTGGTTTTCCACGTTTGTGGAATTGTTGAGAGGGGTAGGCTGCTAGAGCTTACTGGCGACGGTAAGTCGAGATAAATGATAGAAGTCCCGTTTCGACGGGAAACAGAACCCGGCTTACAGGCCCGCTGAAAATCAGAAAGCGCCTTTCGCAAATGCGAAAGGCGCTTTTTAAAATTTCAAACCAAAAACGATAATTGAAATGATAATTGTTATCTCACCAGCAAAAAATTTGAATTTTAAACCTCAAAATAAAATTAGTAATTATACAATGCCTGAATTTATTGACCAGGCCGATATTCTTATGAATGAACTAAAAAAACTCAAACCAAAGGATATTGCCGGACTTATGAAAGTAAACAAGTCAATTGCCAAATTAAATTATCAGCGCTTTGCAAACTGGCGGCTTCCGTTTACGCCTGAAAATTCAAAACAAGCAGCATTGGCTTTTAATGGTGAAGTTTATAATGGTTTAAAAGCTTTAACATTAAGTATTGCTGACATTTCTTTTGCACAAGAACATTTGCGCATACTTTCCGGTCTGTTTGGCATATTGCAGCCACTTGACCTCATCCAGCCTTATCGTCTTGAGATGGGCACTAAGCTTGCAACAAAAAACGCCGGAGATTTATATAAATTCTGGGGATCGAAAATAACTGATAACCTGAACGGATTGCTTAAATCAATGAAAACACCTTATCTTATCAACCTCGCTTCGGCTGAATATTTAAAATCAATCCATCAGAAAAAACTTATTGCACCTATTATCTCTGTTGAATTCTGGGAAAATAAAAACGAAGAATATAAAGTTATCGTTGTCTATACCAAAAAAGCCCGTGGCATGATGAGCCGGTTTGCAATCCAGAATGAAATTACCAATCCTCAGGATTTAAAGGCATTCGACTATGATGGCTATAATTTCAACCCTCGTTTTTCAACTGAATGGAAATGGATTTTTACAAGAAATTAGTCTATATGTTAGATATTCGAACATCGAATATCTAAACTTTAATTTTTCTCTGCTTTATCCATGCCAGCAACGCTAT